>JBJMGO010000173.1:0-4079 GCA_045807825.1 Pyrinomonadaceae bacterium
CCCGACGACTTTCACCTGCTGTCTGCAGAAGAAGTGGCTGGCGAACATCCGCGACTCGTGCGGCGAACCGCGGCGGATACGGATGCGAATTCAGACGAACCTCCTCCAAAGAGCGATACTCGCGACAGGATGCCACCCACCGCACCGCCCGTAGACGAGAAAACGGCCCAGCGTGAGGCAATGCGGCAGGCGATGCGGTCGGCATTGCGACAGCCGGCGGAGGGCGAGAAACGCGAGTTGGCGTACCTCGACAAGATCGATTGCGGGACAAAAGGCAACTACTTCGTCTTTCATAACAGCACGGGAACGCTCCGGCTCCTCAACGATAAGCCCGAGAACCTGCACATCGTGATGTACACACACGATCTTGAGGGCCTTCAGATCGGCTGCACGCTCAAGCCTGTCGAATACCCGGCCGTCATCATTTACCGCGCCTCAGCCGATGCAAAAGGTAAAGCACAGGGCACCATCCTGTCCATCGACTTCATGCCGAAGGACTTTACCCTCGAATGAAATAGCATTCAATAACCGATCATCCTCTGAGGCAGGTCCACGCGGGCCTGCCTTTTTTCTGAAAAGGCTTCTGAATTCACCGTTTTTCTGAGTTGCCAGAATCGGTAAACGGTAAGCGGTAAATGCTAAACGGCAGATGCCGAGCCATATACGCAAGAAGCGGTAAACACTACGTCAGCCAATGCCCCGGCAGGTAGTGATAATGCCGACAACCGAACTCAGAAGATATGCGAGAGTGCCAGTACACACGCCTTCTATTCACGCTATTCATCTTGATGGCGCTCGGTCTCGCAGCATGCGGGCACCGGGCTGCTTCGTATTTGGCGAAGGGCGAGGACGATCTCGCCAAGCGTAAATACCACGACGCTCTGATGCAGTTTCGCTCGGCCGCGGAGCTCGACGATTCGTCGGCAAAGGCCCACTGGGGCTTGGCACGTACATATGAGGCGCTGGGGCAATTTAACGATGTCCTCGACGAGCTGCGAAAGACCGTTGAGCTGGATGACACGAACCTCGAGGCGAAGGCGAAGCTCGGCAACTACTTTCTCGTGATCCAGCCGCCGATGGTCAGCGAGGCGGAGAGGCTGCGCGATCAGATCATTGCGAGCGACCCGAATTTTGTAGAGGCGCATCTTCTTACGGCGTCGATCATGGCCGCGCAGGGCAAGCCCGACACCGACGTCATCGATCAGGTCAACAAGGCGATCGCGATGGATCCTAAGCACATCGAGTCCTACGTCAGCCTTGAGCGTCTCTACATGACCCGCGAAAAGGCGGCAGACGCAGAGGCGACCATCAAGCGAGGCATCGATGCCAACTCTGGTTCACCGCAGGGATACACGGAGTACGGGCGTTTCCTGATGTACGCGAGCCGCAACAACGAGGCGGAGACGCAATTCCAAAAGGCGATCTCGATCGATAACGGCAGCATCGAGGCACGCGAGGCGATGGCGGAGTTTTATACAACGACGCGTCAGATGCCGAAGGCGGAGCAGGCTTATCTCGAGCTTGTTCAGATACAGGACAACAGTCCCGAGAGCCGTCTCGAGCTGGCAGAGTTTTACAACAAGGCGGAGCGCCGCGACGACACAGTTGCGACGCTGAACAACATCCTCACCGAGTCTCCGACCTATGTGCTGGCACGATACAAACTTGCAGAGATATTCCTGGAGGCACGCCAGCCCGCGAAGGTCACGGAGCAGCTCGACGCGCTTCTAAAGGTCAATGACGAGGACACGACGGCCCTGATGCTGCGGGCACGTCTCGGCCTGCAGCAAAACCGTCCAGAGGACGCTGTGAAGGACGTCGAGGAGGTGCTGAAGAAGTATCCATCCGACCGCGACAGCCTTTATGTAATGGCGCAGGCGCGGATCGCTATGGGCCAGATCGATCATGCCAACGCCTTTATCGCCGATATTGAGCGTTATCACCCGAAATACCTGAAGACGGCGCTCTTAAAGATCCAGGCCGCATTTGCAGCAGGCGACGCACAGGCTGCACTAAAGCTCTCGAACGAGACGATCGACAAGTCGAACACAGCTCAGCCTGACGCAGATCAGGATGCCGACGATATTCAGCAGGTGCGTGTCCGTGCGACCACTTCGCGTGGACTAGCTTTCCTCGAGGTCGGGAACGTCGCCGGGGCGAAGGCCGATCTTGAGAACGTAGTCAAGATGTCGCCGCGCTCATCATCGGCCGTGGTCAATCTCGCAAAGGTCTCGCTCGCGGAAAAGAACTACGCCGCTGCGCTCGGACTCTATGACAAGGCGCTGATGATGGACTCGCAGAATTTTGATGCGATCTCTGGCATCGTTGCTAGTTCTATTAAGCTTCAGCAGACGGCAAAGGCTCATGAACGTCTCGCCGCCATGCTCAGTGCAAACGGCAACTCGCCGGATGTGGCCGCGGCATTGCGATATCTCAATTCGACCGTATTTGTCGCCGAGAAGAACGATCAAGGTGCCGAGGCTGAGCTAAAGGCTGCCATCGATCTGGACAACGCCTATCTCACCGCCTACACCGCGTATGCAGATCTGCTAGCCCGGAATAACCGCATCGACGAGGCAGTAGCACAGTACAAGGCTGTGTTAGAGAAGCGACCCTCTGCTCAGACCTGGACGATGTTGGGCATTATCGAAGATGGCCGCGGCAACGCCGCCGCCGCCGAGGCTGCATATCGCAGTGCACTCGACATCGCACCGGAGTCAACCATCGCCGCAAACAATCTGGCGTGGATCATCTCTGAGAACGGCGGCAATCTCGATGAGGCGCTTCAACTCGCAACAATGGCAGTCGCTAAGAGCCCTCAAAGTGCAGGCTTTTACGACACGCTCGGATGGGTCTACCTAAAGAAAGGCCTCAATTCGCCTGCCGTTGAGCAGATGAAAAAGGCCGTCGCGATGGATGAGGCATTGGCTCGTGTCAACGGCACCGCTCCGAACGCGGCGTACCGCGTCCGCCTCGGGATGGCGCTCGCGCGGTATGGCGATAAGGCGTCGGCACGCCGCGAGGTCGAAACAGGTTTAAAGAACGTCAGCATGCTCTCGCAGCGGGAGCAAACGGACGCGAGGAGTGTTTTAGCGAGTCTATAGCTGCCGCTGGAGGTCCGGCACACGGGATCGTCACCGCGGCTTAGCAGCTCGCCATTCAGGGGCAAAGGGGTCGGCAGTATGTTTGGTTTTTTTGAGTTAACGGGAATGGTCGAGGCTTTATTCGTCTCTATTCCTGAGTCCGTGGGGCTGCTGGTATTCGGACTTGGGTTGATGGGAGCCGCGGCTGGCGGGAGATGGCTGCTCGGTAGAAGCGAAGCGAGAAAGGAAGGCGAGGTCAACACAGAGGCCTGAGGTTTTAACGATGAGCGTTGAATTCAGACAAAGAAAACCGGGCGAGATCGCCGCGATGCTCAAGCGTGAGAAGTGGCTGATCCTGCTGCCCATGCTGACATTGACGGTCGCGATCGCATACGTGGTATATCGACTGCCGAGTATTTATGAGTCCTCGTCATTGCTGACCGTAAAACCGCCGACCATTTCGTCAAATCTTGTGGCGGCCCTGTCTGGCGAGGACCTTTCGCAGCGTCTCACGACGATGAATCAAGAGGTGCTGAGCCGTTCGTCACTTGAGCCGATGGTCCTCAAATACGACCTCTACAAGGCCGAGCGCAACGCGGGCGTGCCGATGGAGCTGATCATCGACAAGATGTACAAGAACATCAAGATCGAGCCCGACGAAGGTGGCGACCAAAAGGTGGCGGCATTCCACATCAGGTACAGAGACCGCGACCCGCAGTCTGCACGCAACGTCGTTGCGGAGCTTGCAAGCAAGTACGTCAACGCGCAGGTCCAGCAGTCGACCGAAATGGCAGAGTCAACAAACAGGCTCTTTGAGAATCAGCTTGCCGAGAAAAAGGCCGCCCTCGATGACCTTGAGAAGCAGCGTCTCGACATCATGATGGCTAACGTTCAGACGCTGCCCGACAGCGAGCAGGGTTTAGTCGCACAGCTGCAGGAGCTTCGCGGACGCGACGATACGATCAGCAAGGAAAAGCAGATGCTGATGGTCGAAAA
>JBJMGO010000174.1:0-6309 GCA_045807825.1 Pyrinomonadaceae bacterium
AAGCGCGTGCCAAACCGCCGGGCGTCGACTCGGGGCGAAAGACGCGCCCACCCGTCACGTCCGCCAGATCATCAAGGTATCTTTTGCCCAGCGCGTAATCTTCCGCTGACGTTCCGGCTGCCAAAGTCGATGACACACCGATAATGCCGCCCCAGATCCCGCCGCCACTACCGGAGGTTGTGGCAACGGTCTGGTTCTCGTCATAGGTGTTGAAATAGATCGGGAAGACGAGTGAATCAGATTCTTCAGCATAGGCAACGGTGCTGTCGTAGGTCGTCTTTCGCGAGGTCGTATCTACCCCATCGGTAAATAGCACGACAGCTTTGCGTCCCTCGATCTTAGAGAGCTGCATGCGGAGGGCCTCGTCAACCGCATTATAGAGGGAAGTCCCATTGCCGAATTTCGCACGCTCGATGCCGCGATAGATCAGCTCGCGATCAGTGGTACGCTCGCACTGGACCTTTACCTTGTCATGAAACTCGATCACGATCACGCTGTCCCTGGGCCCGAGTTGATCGACAAAGGCCTTGGCAGCGGCGTGTATCTCACCGATCTTATAGTGGGTCGACGGGCTTGTGTCCAGAAGTATCACAACCGTGAATGGCTGGTCCTGCGTGCCAAAATACGCTACCTGCTGCTCTTTGCCATCCTCAAAGATCCTAAAATCCTCCTGCTTTAGACCAGGTATGTACAGGCCGTTTCGATCAAAGACCGATACGGGGATCGTGATGAGATTCGTCTCAACCTTGACCACCTCTGAGTCGCCGACGATCTGCGGCGGCCCGTCCGGTCTTGCCGGGACGGGAATAACACTGCTCGTAGGTCGATATCTAGAAGGGCGAGGCTGTGACTCCGAGTAGGGTTGTACTTGTTCCGCAGAGGCGGACGGTGCTGAGGCAGGCGTCGGTGTCGGAGACCCATGCCGCCCAGATTGCGCATGGATCCCAAACGTCAAAAACAGCAGCAAGATGAGCGAAAGAGCAGTTCTCATCAAAATTCTCCCTCGGCGCTATCACGTGTGATGCCGTGGGTGCAGCGTCAAGTTTCTTATATAGTGCGGCTTATCGGGCGAATAGTCACGCCATTTTTTTCGAGTGCGGTGCGGATGGCGCGTGCGAATTGCACCGCGTGGGTTCCGTCGCCGTGCAGGCATATCGTCTCTGCACGGACGGGTATGATCCCGCCACTAGTGGCCGTTACATTGCCTTCGCATATCATCTGCAAGGCCTGCTTAACGGCTGTGTCGTCGTCCTGGATCAGTGCATTCTGCTTTGTACGGGGCGTTAATGAACCGTCCGATTGATAGGTGCGGTCCGCGAAGACCTCCGAGGCGACGGTGAGGCCGCAGCGTTCTGCCTCGGTGACACAGACCGTGCCGGACATACCGAACAGAACAAGGTCCTTATCGAACGCAGCAACAGCCTCAGCGATGGCGGCAGCCAGTTCGCGGTCGCCCGCTGCCTGGTTGTAGAGAGCGCCGTGCGCCTTAACATGGTTGAGGTGTGCGCCCGCGGCGAACACTACGTCCGTCATAATAGCGATCTGCTCAGTGACGAGGTCAAACACCTCTTTTGGGGCAAGCGATTGCTCCAAGCGACCAAAATTCTCGCGGTCTTTATATCCCGGATGAGCACCGATCGCGACGCCCTTCTCGGCGGCCATCTCGGCGGTCCGGCGCATGGTTTCATTGTCGCCGGCATGAAAGCCGCACGCGATGTTTGCGGATGACACAAGATCGAGCAGCTCAGCATCGTGGCCGCAGCCCTCTCCCATGTCGCAGTTGAGATCGATCTTCACCTGTACGCAAATTTACATGCGACGCGGAGGAAACTCAATTCCTGCTCGAATTGCACCGCGAGCCCCTCCGCCTCCTCAAGCGTCGTCATGTGAAACGCGATCTTGTCACCTGCACCAAGTTGCCCTACAAGCGGCAGATCGTAGCTGACGATATGCGCGACCCGCGGATACCCGCCCGCCGTCTGCTGATCTGCCATAAGAATTATCAGCTGCCCGTCAGGCAACAGTTGCACAGTGCCGAAACAAACCGCCGCAGAGATAAGTTCGCGAGTACGCCGCAGCGCGAGCGGTTGGCCCATCAGCAGAAATCCCATACGGTTAGACCTAGTGGAAATAGTGAGGTCCCCACTCAACAGCAGTTGACGACTCTCAGCACTCAAGTACTCAAACTCCGCACCTGGGATTACACGCACAGTAGGGAAGCGGCTGTAATGCGGCAGGAGTGATGTTGCCGCCGCAGGCAGACGTGTTGTCGGCTGGGACGCAAAGTTTTTTAATGGTAGTCGATCTCCAGCATTCAGTTGACGACCTTCAAAGCCACCGATCTTCGCAGCCAAATTCGTGCTAGAGCTGCCGAGCCATAGTGGGATCTCGATTCCGCCTCTCAGTGCGATATAAAGCCGCTCTCCCGCGATCTTGGCCTTAAAGCGCAAAGTCGCTCCGGCTTGTGCCACAAAAGAGCGCCACTGTGTCAGCGGTTCTCCATCCAATTCTGCCCCGAGGTCGCCGCCGCAGAGGGAGAAGATCGTCTGTTTCTCGAACACGATCTCAGCGGCCGGGAAATGCATTTCGAGCACCGCAGCGTTGTCGTCGTTGCCGACAAGAATGTTTGCGATGCGTGCGGCAGCGGTGTCCATAGCGCCGCTCGGATTCACGCCATAGCGGCGCCATCCGAGGCGGCCGAGGTCCTGCAACGTGGTGAGGATGCCGGGCTTTTTTATCCGCAGGCTCATTTGGCGGGCACGAACTTCACCTGATCACCTGGCCGCAGCAGCGCCGGACGCTCACCGTCGGGAGTGAACATCGCGACATCCGTTCTCCCCACGATCTGCCAGCCGCCGGGTGAATCGAGCGAATAGATACCGGTCTGTTTGCCGGCGATTCCGACGCTGCCCTTTGGTACAAGCGAGCGGGGCGCGTCTTTTCGCTGTGTTGCGATCCGCTCATCGACCTCCGCCATGTAAGTGAAACCTGGCAAGAACCCGAGCATAAATACCCGGTAAGTACGCGATGTGAAGATGTCGATCACCTCGCGGGGATTGAGTCCGCGATGGTCGGCAACGTATTGCAGATCAAGAGCAGAGTCGGCGTTAAAATGGACGCGGATCTCGACCGTCCTCGACGCAGTGGCCGCAGAGGTTGGGGGTTGCTTGAGAGCCTCTTCGACCAGCTCCCGCACGATCTGAAATGCGGTAGCCGCCTCGGGAAACGCCTGCCTTACCCTCGCAATGTCATAAAAGATCGTGGTCGAGGCGTATGCCGGTACCGTCTCGATAAAGGCGGGGAACGGATGCGTTTCAAAATAATTGGAGACGGCGATCGCCCGCTCGTTCAGCTCCACAGAGATCTCGTTGCCGAATTCTACTGTCAGTGCCGAGTCGCCAAGCGGGAATATGCGGTAACCGTCGCTCATCTCGCACGCTGTTTGGGGTCAAGATATTCACGCAGACCATCGCCGATAAAATTAAAGGCGAGCACCGTCAACGCCACCGCGGCACCCGGGAAGAAAAGCACATGGGGTGTCACAGTATAGAACCGCCGTGCCTCGTCGATCATCGTCCCCCAACTCGGTGCAGGCGGCGGAATGCCAAGCCCCAAAAACGACAGCGACGCCTCCGACAGCACCGCACCCGCCATTCCGAGAGATGCCTGAACAATGAGCGGTTGAATGGCGTTCGGGAGTATGTGCGTGACAAGGATGCGGATGTTACTCGCACCGATGGCTCGTGCCGCCTGGACGTAGTCGTACTCGCGAACCTTCAGCACCTGTCCGCGCATCACGCGGGCGTAACCTACCCATCCGATAACGCATAGCGCCAGGATCAGTTTGCCCTCGCCGGTTCCGAGAAATGCGACGAGTGCGATCGCCAGCAGCAGTCCCGGAAAAGCGAGGATCACATTGAACAGATACCCCGACAAGAATTTATCCGTAAATCCGCCGTAGAATCCCGCGATGGACCCGATGATCACTCCGAAGATACCGGAGACCAGGACCACGCTGATACCGACTTCGAGCGATATCCTAGCCCCGTACACCACCCTGGAAAACACATCCCGGCCAAGATCATCGGTGCCGAACCAATGCTCCGAGGATGGCGAAGCATACCTCAGGAGCAAGTCCTGATCCCCTGATCCAATGGGGTAAGTGGCGATCCATGGCGCAAACAACGCGGCCAAGATAAATATCGCTGCGATCGCAAGACCGATGTACCCAAGGCGACTCATGATAGACGAATGCGAGGGTCAAGCTTTCTGTAAAGAAGATCGGTGAGAGAATTCGCAAGAATGTACGTCACGCTGATCACCAGGACGCAGCCTTGGACGAGGCGGTAGTCGCGCTTGATGATGCCGTCGTCGAGGAGCAGGAGCCCGAGGCCTTCCCAGCTGAATATCTTCTCTGTAATGATAGCTCCGGCGAGCAGCACGCCGAGTTGGAGGCCGAGGATGGTGACGACGGGGATAAGACCATTCTTGAGCACATGCTTGAATAGCACGACCGCCTCGCCCACGCCTTTTGCGCGTGCGGTGCGGACATAATCTTCGCCCAGCTCCTCGATAATGCTAGAGCGGACCATTCGCGTCAGGATCGCCGAGAGTGCGGCGCCGAGCGTGACCGCCGGCAGTACGATATCCTCTGGATACTTGCTGCCGGTTGGTGAAAACCAGCCCAGCTTGACCGCAAAGATATAAACGAGAAATGGTCCGATCACGAAGGTCGGCAGCGAGATGCCGAGCAGGGCTATCAAGGAGGCAAAATTATCGATCCACGAGTTCTTCTGCGAGCCGGCGATGACGCCCAGCGGAACGGCTAGGCTGATCGCGACCAGTATCGCGGCGAGCGCGAGCTCGATGGTATATGGATACCTTTCAAAGATCATGTCGAGAACAGGCCTATCGGCGCGCATCGAAGTGCCAAGATCCCCGTGTAACAACCCGACCCAGTAGTCCGCGTAGCGGTTATCGGCACCATTCCACTTAAGGCCTTCGTCGCTGCTGTATGAAACGAAAAACGCGGGCTTATCGAGGCCGTGCTTGTGCCTAAAATTATCGAGCTGCTCCTGCGTCGCCGTCTCGCCCAATATGATCGTCGCCGGGTCGCCGGGAATGATCTCGATCAGAAAAGTGACGAGCGAAACGACCGTCCAAACCACAAGCAGCATCACTGCGAGCTGACGCGAGAAGCTCAGGAGCCTGTACTTCACTCGACCACCTCCACGACGCGCTGAGATGCCAGATGTTGTCGTGAAAAGTTCATTCGAGACGGCGGCGGGCAGTTAAACTTTAGCCGTTTTTGACGCCCAAATGCAAAGCAGCCACGCCGCCAGTCAGGCTTTGGAATTTGATGTCAGCAAAGCCGACCCGCTCCGTCATCGCGGCGAGTGTTTTTTGGTCAGGAAACTTTGCAACGCTGTTTGGGAGGTACGTGTACGCAGCACGCGAGCCACTCACGAGGCCGCCGATCTTTGGCAGCACCGTGTTGAAGTAAAAGTCGTACAGCTCCCTAAAAACCGGCAGCCGCGGGTGCGAGCACTCGAGGATCACGAGCCTGCCGCCAGGTTTTAGCACACGCCGCAGTTCGCTAAGTCCATCCTCGTAACTTGGCAGGTTCCTGAGGCCGAATGCGATCGTCGCGGCGTCAAACGTGTCGTCGGGAAAAGAGAGCTTCATCGCGTCAGATTCAACATATGGAATGCGGAGGTCCTCGAGCCGTGATTTGTGATCTGCGATAGTGAGCATCGGTCGGCAAAAGTCCGTCCCGATGACCCGTGCCGCGGAGTCTCGCTGCAGCTCGATCGAGAGATCTCCTGTACCGCATGCGACATCTAGAACAACGGCATCATTGCGAGCAAGCGTGTCAGCGAGCTGACGACGAACCTTTCGTCGCCAGGTGCGGTCGATATTCAGCGAGAGGACGTGGTTGAGCAGGTCATACTTGCCGGCAATACCGGCAAACATCTCCTTGACGGCACGCTCGTGTGCCGCTTCCGCCTCGGTTAGGGCACGATCCATTATTTGGAAGAGTTGACGAGTACGCTTGCGATCGGCTGCCGGCCCGCCCATGCCGCAAAGTCGCGGACCTTTGCCAGCGTCAAGGCGTCATAGATGCGGTCGTTCGATTGCACGGGGATGTTGTAGGTGTCGGCATCGAGCCAAAATTCCTCGGGTGCACGCTTTGTCCAATCGGCAGCAGCCGCCGTTCGTGCGGAGTTAAATTCGGCATCCGTGATCGGGTCTGTGAGAACCTTCGTGAGCAGATCGTTCGCGTCGACCTTTCCGTTGCCGGTGCCGATG
>JBJMGO010000175.1:0-6759 GCA_045807825.1 Pyrinomonadaceae bacterium
CTGATATTACTAGGTCCAAAGAGGTTTTGATGAAGAAGCTAGCGTTTTGGGTACTATTCGCCCTTGCCGTATTCGTGGGGTTCTTGGTTCACAAGGATACGACCTCGGCACAGAGCGAACTCGGCACCTTTGGCAGGATCTCGCCAGAAGCCCCGTCTGCGGCATTTACAAGCGGAAATTTGGTCGTGTATCGGGTTGGGGACGGAGTGGCCGCTCTCAGCAGCGCAGCGACGCCAAGCTTCCTCGACGAGTTTACAACTGCGGCTGCCCAAGCCGGTCCGGTGCAATCTCTTGCCGTGCCAACGGTAGTAAGCGGCGTCAATCACGCGCTGACCAGTTCAGGGACCTCTGGCGCAGAAGGGTTGATGACCCGCTCCGTTGATGGCAAGTACTTGGTGTTCTCAGGCTATGACGCTCCGGTGGGCACTGCGAGCATCACGACTTCGTCGTCTACTACCGTAAATCGCGTGATCGGCCGCTCTGACGCGTCCGGTAACATCGACACCTCTACCTCGTTAACCGACGCCATCAGTGGCGGAAACCCGAGAGGAGCGGCCAGCACAGACGGAACAAATCTTTGGATCTCCGGCACGAGCAGCGGTGGCGGCATTCGGTACGCGGTTCTAAGTGCGACAACTTCAACACAGATCGCAAGCACGCCGACCAACTTCAGGGCTGTGGAGATATTCAACGGTCAGCTTTATGTGTCCTCTGCCACGACCACCTTTCAGGGCGTAAGCATGGTCGGTACCGGCACCCCCACGACAACTGGTCAGACGGTCACATTGTTAAATGGCTTTCCGACCACGACGGGGCCAAGCCCATACCAGTTCATATTCTTCAACCCCAGCACCTTGTACGTTTGCGACGACAGGGCTATCGCTTCGGGTGGAGGTATCCAAAAATGGACGCTCGGCGGCGGTACTTGGACACTGGCTGGGACCTTATCGAATGGTTTTTCTGCGGGATGCCGCGGCTTAACCTTTACCACTAATGGCCTAAGTCAGCCGGTTCTCTATGCAACCACAGCTGAGAGTTCCGCCAATAAGCTGATCTCTGTTGTGGATGATGGAACTGCCTTTCCCGGTGCTGCGGCAACTGTGTTGGCTACTGCCGCAGCGAATACTGCATTCAGGGGCGTGGCTCTCGCACCTGCGGGGGCGGCGGCACCGGCTCCTGCGGTGACGAGCGTGAGCCCCACGTCAGGTTCTACGAGCGGCGGGACGAGCGTGACGATCACCGGCACAAACTTTACAGGGGCTACCGCTGTGAGCTTTGGCGGGACGCCAGCTACAACCTTTACGGTCAACAGTGCCACAAGCATCACCGCTACCGCGCCGGCACACGCGGCGGGCACGGTGGACGTGACGGTTACAACCTCCGGCGGCACGAGCGCAATATCGGCAAGCGATCATTACACGTATAACGCACCAACTCCGGCACCGGCCGTGACCAACGTTAGCCCGACGTCGGGTACAACGGGCGGCGGGACGAGTGTTACGATCGCGGGAACCAATTTCACGGGAGCGACTGCCGTGAGCTTTGGCGGAACAGCGGCGACGAGCTTTACCGTCAACAGTGCCACGAGCATCACGGCCACATCCCCTGCTCACGCGGCAGGCACGGTTGACATCACCGTCACCACTACGGGAGGCACGAGTGCGACCTCCGCGAGCGACCAATTCACTTTCAACGCACCGATACCGGCACCGTCCGTAACAGGCGTAAGCCCGACATCGGGTAGCACCAGCGGCGGTACGAGCGTAGTCATAACCGGGTCGAACTTCACCGGAGCGACGGCTGTGAGTTTTGGCGGAACAGCGGCTACGAGCTTTACCGTCAACAGTGCGACACAGATCACTGCCACCGCACCGGCACATGCGGCGGGCACGGTAGATGTGACGGTTACAACGTCCGGCGGCACGAGCGCGATATCGGCAAGCGATCATTACACGTATAACGCACCAACTCCGGCCCCGACCGTGACCAGCGTTAGCCCAACATCGGGGACAACGTCTGGCGGGACGAGTGTGACCATCACGGGAACCAACTTCACGGGCGCGACTGCGGTTAGCTTTGGCGGCACGCCGGCGACGAGCTTTACCGTCAACAGTGCCACGAGCATCACGGCGACCTCGCCGGCTCACGCGGCGGGCACGGTTGACGTGACGGTAACGACCCCGGGCGGCACAAGTGCGACATCGGCAAGCGATCAGTTCACGTACACAGCCGCGGGACCACCACCACATGTGCAGCACATCGTGGACTATGACGGTGACGGCATCACGGACCTCGCGATCATTCGTGACCCGAGTGCGGGCACCGATCCGAACGCGGCGGCACAATGGTGGGCATTACCCAGTGCAAATCCCTCCAACGCCCTGGTGAAGCAGTGGGGATTCTCATCGGACCAGTTTCTTGCGGGCGATTACGACGGGGATCACCACACGGATTTCGTCATTTGGCGCCAAGCCGATACGGCTAATGGTGTTCATGCGGCGTTTTGGATCCTGCATAGCCTTGATGGAACGGTAGATGTAGAAAACTTTGGCCAGAATGGCGACTCGCCTTTCGTGGTCGGAGACTACGACGGTGACGGCAAGGACGATGTCGCTATATATCGCGGCGACCCGAATGGGGTCGACCCGAACGTTCACGCAGAATGGTGGTTCCGTCCGTCGGGCGGCATCCTCAAGGGCAAAGATGTACCTGTTCAGTGGGGCAGCCAGATGGACTTTCCGATACCGGGCGATTACAACGGCGACGGCAAGGCGGACATGGCGATCGGCAAGGTCAATCCCGATCAGAGCGTCACCGTGTGGATCCATGACGGCGACGGGACTAGTAACTCGAGTACGGTGACGACGATCGTCCCGTGGGGCTTGAGCTCGGATCAATATGTACCGGGCGATTACGACGGGGATGGTTTCACTGATCTCGCGATCGTACGCAATGACGGCATCCATCTCGAATGGTGGGTACGGTGGAGCAGCGATAAGAGCGTCCATGTTGCGAAGTGGGGTGCTCCGGGCGATCTGCTGTGGACTGCTCAGGGCGATTATGACGGCGATGGGAAGACGGACATCGCGATCTGGCGGCCGTCAGAGGGTAATTTCTACATCATCGGCAGCCAAAAGGGAGCCCCGATCATTCGTCAATGGGGTGACCCGACCACGGATGCTCCGGTCGCTAACTACAACGAGCACTGATCCGCACGTTAAAGCACGAAAAAAAGCCGGGCTATATGGCCCGGCTTTTTATTTCACTCATAACTGCTGTTAGAGTGCGGCTCTCTTCTGATCAGAGCCTGCGTCCGACGAAACGTACTTGTCGATCACCCTCGCGATAGCCTCACGAGTGACAGCTCCAACAATACGTTCCTGCTCCTGCCCATTCTTAAAGAGGATGAGCGTCGGGATCCCGCGGATCCCAAACTGCTGCGGGACGTTCATGTTCTCATCGACATTCATCTTGTAAACGCCGGCCTTGTCGGCGTACTCCTCGGCGATCGCCTCGACCGTCGGAGCGATCATGCGGCAGGGGCCGCACCACTCTGCCCAAAAGTCGACGAGGACCGGCTTGTCCGAGCCGAGCACGTCCGATTGAAAGTTACTGTCTGTTGCTTGTTTAGCAAAATGTGCCATTGTGTTCTCCTGAGCTTGTCGTATAAAAGATTTTACCAATCGCGCCTACCTGCGTAAAAGTTTGAAAGCCTGGTTCCAGTTATTGCTCCTGAAAGCGTAGTTGACCCACAGTGACGCCAGGGCCTCTAAAAAGAACGACTGATCGATGCCGCCGACGTCCGTGACCTCCCATCCGAATTCGCGTATGAGTCCCGTGGCCTGTGCTTTGGCCTCCTCGCTGTCACCTGCGATAAAATGCGTGGCCATCTCGCCATTAAAGTCCGGGTCCGTCATCACTGCGACGCCGATCGAGTTGAATGCCTTGACGACGTTGGCCTCCGGCAGCAGCCGCTGGACCTTTTCGCCAAGTGAATTGCCGATCGTGGCGGTGAAACGCGGCGGAGCACCTTGCGAAAAATCCATCGGGTTTGTGATGTCGATCACCGTCTTTCCTTTAAAGCTTTCGCGCCCAGCTAGCTCGATCGCAGAGTCCAACGCCGAGCCGGGCACGCTGAGCAAAACGATCTCGCCAAACTTTGCGGCGTCTTCAAAGGTCCCGACGCTCGCCCGCTCACCTGCATCGGTAAGCCAGGCTCCGAGCTTAGACGCATCGCGTGTGCCGAGCATGACCTCATGCCCTTTTGACAGAAAGCCGCTCCCTAGCACTTGTGCGACGCTGCCGCTGCCGATGATCCCGATCTTCATAGATACTTCGCTAATAGCCAATCACGATCTTGCCAAAATGTGAGCCGCTCTGCATATGCCTGAGGGCCTGCGCTAGCTCATCGAATGCGAACGTGCGGTCGATGACAGGCCGCAGCTCGTGCCGCTCAATAAAGGCGTTCATCTGTACGAACATCTCTCGCGAGCCGATAAATATTCCCTGCATTCGGATGCCTTTCATGAATACCGAGATAGGGCTGAATTCGCCGGCCATGTCCAACGCTCCGATAAGCGCGATGTGGCCGCCTACGCGGACCGCCTTCACCGACCTCGGCAAAGTACCCGTGCCTCCAACCTCGACAACGTGATCCACGCCGCGGCCACCTGTGAGATCGAGAACCGCCTTGTCCCAGTCGGGCGTCGTATTATAGTTTATAGTTTCATCGGCACCGATCTCACGGATGCGTGCGAGTTTTTCGTAGCTGCTGGATGTGGAGATGACGCGCGCTCCCACCGCTTTTGCAAACTGCACCGCAAAAACTGAAACGCCACCGGTACCAAGGGTGAGCACCGTCTCGCCAGGCTGGACCTTTCCTGACACTGCCAACGCATGCCATGCGGTGACTGCCGCACATGGCAGGGTCGCTGCCTCTTCAAAAGAGAGATGTGCAGGCGCGGCGACAATCGCATCCTCTTTCAATGTGGCGAACTCACGAGCCACACCCGTCATTCCACCCGCACCGATCGCCGTCTTAGATGTCTCGGCAGTCGGACCGCCGCTGATCCACCCTGGGATCACGCAAGAGCAGACGCGGTCACCGACGTTCCACTTCCCGACGCCGGAGCCGACCTCGACCACCTCACCCGCCGCGTCCGAGAGCGGGATCGCCGGCATCTTCATCCGCGGATTGTAGGTGCCGCTCGTGACCATCACGTCGCGATAATTGAGCGACGCGGCGTACAGCTTTACGAGCACCTCGCCATCTCCTGCGACTGGGCGATCGACCTCGACAAGCTTGAGCTCATCAATACCGAATTGTGTGATCTCAAAAGCCTTCATCAGGTCGCAGTGGACGCGGAATTCACATTTTGCGTGCTTTCGACGAGCGTCGCAAGTTCACGCTGGAGCGAAAGGCCCTTGTCAGTGTTGTACCAACGCTGCAGCTCCTCGCTGATGATGGATTTCTCGATGCCCTCCGCCTTTAGCCGCTTGAACATCTCCTGAGCCTCCCCGGGCCGTGCTCCCCACGTGAAGAGCACCTCGTGCGTCTCGGCATCGAGCGCGATGAGCTTTGGGATCGAACGCGCACCGTCGGTGAGATACGCATCCATCAGCTCGAGATTCTCGTCTCGCAAAACATAGCGGGTATCGATCGACTCGCTTGCGGCCGCCACCTTTTCGATCACGGGGATGTTCTGCGCGGCATCGCCGCACCAGCCCTCTGTTATGATGAGCCAGACCTGCGGTCGGCGATTTGACCGCACACGCAGGTTTACATCGCTGTCCACAAGTACCGTCTTCGTCAACCGCGCCATTCTTTGGCGATTCAAATTGCCGTAGCCGACCATCGCCTCCGACTGGTTTGCTCCTGTCGTTTTGCCTTCGGCAAGCAAGCTGTCGATCAGCGACAGGTACTCGGAGAAGCTTATCGAGGCGTCGAGATATTTCTGTAAGTCCATCACCTTACCTCAAAAAGGTCTTCTTCCTTCCAGCGGACCTTTGGCAGCGGAGCGAGCCAGTCACTCTCAGCATTACGATATCCCACGGCGGCGATCACGACGGTTGTGTGATCGGTGAGGCCGAGGATCTCGTCAAACTTGTCGGGCAGAAATCCCTCCATGGGCGATGCGTCGATGCCAAGGAGTGCGGCCGTCTCCAGCAGGAAGCCGAGGGCGATGTACGCCTGTCTGGCGTTCCAGTCTACGACGTGGTTCATCGAGGACTGCATTCCGATCGTCTGATCGACCATCGTCTCAAGCTGTGCGAGGGCCTCGCGAGGAGCGTGGCGGACTTCCATGTTGCGCTCGATAAAGCGGTCGGTGTCGTCATGGCTCAGCTCTTTACGTACCGTAAAGACGAGGAAGTGCGACGCATCCGTCACCTGCGGCTGGCCAAAGGCAGCTTCCCTCAATTTTGCTCGCAGCTCCGGGTCCTCGGCCACGATCACCTTGTACGCCTGGAGTCCATAGCTCGAGGGTGCGTAGTGGATCGCACGTTTGAGAATTGCCCAATCCTCCTCAGATACCTTTCGATCTGTGTACGCCTTCGTCGCGTATCGCCATTGAAGTGCCTTTTCTATCTCGTCTCTGTTGATGCTCATATATTCATTAGGTTAACAATCTGTAACAATATCTGCTACAGATAAGATCAAAAAAATTTAGACGGCCGCGACCTCGCGAATGATGTCGGCGAGTGAGTACTCCGCCAGCTTATTGTCGATGCTCTCGTCGATCTCCTTTTGAAGATTGCAGA
>JBJMGO010000176.1:0-3264 GCA_045807825.1 Pyrinomonadaceae bacterium
AATCGATCGCCTCGAACGGCGCGACCAACAGCCTCGCATACCTCGCCAGCAGAAACGGGTCCAGCCGCTCGTCGTCCGAACGCAGCCCCGCGAATTCGCGCAACGCCTGCCCGCGAACCTCAAATCGCCTTCCCTTTTGTGTTGGCGGGATATCCTTCATCTACAAAAAAGCAGGCCGCCGTAGCCGCCTGCTTATAGCTGATAGCTGATTGCCGTTAGCTGCCTTCCTCACACTTCCTTATACTCCGAGTCGACGTCCTCGCTCGACAGGGCGACACGATAATTCTTCGACTGCTTCTGTTTCGTTATCAGGAGGTCTTCCTTTGTCTTTAGAAGGTCGGCCCGGTTGTAGACCGACAGCTCAAAGTTATAGCCGTGTGTGATCGCATCCTTCGGGCAGGCCTCGACGCAAAAGCCGCAAAAGATACATCGTCCGTAATCGATGTTGTAAACCCGTGCGAACCGCTCATCACGCCCGACCCTCTCCGCATACGGACGCGGATCGTCCTCGGCCTCGATGTAAATGCAGTCTGACGGGCAGGCGGCGGCGCAGAGATAACACGCGACGCACTTCTCCTTGCCAAATTCGTCGACATGGAGCAAATGCTGACCGCGATATCGCGGCTGCACGGTTATCGGCACGTCAGGATACTGAACGGTCCACTTCTCCCGCGGTATCTCCGACAGCGTGCGCTTCATCCCCTTGATGACCGCGACGGTCGAATTCAAAACATCTGAAACTATCGACATGAAGTTTGCGATCGCCTACCGAACATTGCCCGAGGCAATAAGCCCAAAAATAACGATCAAGTAAATATAATAAGCGACACCGACCGCGAAGAACACGCCTCCCAGGATCATGCCTGCGAGTGCAAGCCCCTTGCCGCCATATGTCTGCGGATCCTGATTCGCCTTTTTGTTAGCAAGATACCCCGTTATGAGTGCGGCGATACCGGTGACCGGTCCCACATAACAGCAGATAGATAAGATGCCGAGCACCAGCGAAACGATCGCGAGTGTCTTGTTTTGCCCGCCCGCTCCGGCCGGCGGCGGCTGGAATGGCGTATTCGAACCGATCTGCTGATTTTGCCACTCGGGTGCCGGTGCCGGCGGCGGATTCCATTCTTGATTTTGAATAGGTGCCGGCGGTGGATTCCATTCTTGACTCTGCACGGGTGCCGGCGGCGGAGAGCTGAATTGCGGCGGCTCAGGCTCGGATTGATACATCGTCGGAGCATCTTGAAACGAAGGCTCCGGCTGATACGGCGGCGGCGGCTCGAATGGCGGTCTCTCCTGCACCTGTGTTTTAGCCTCGGTGATCGACGGCTCAGGTGTCTCCAAAAATCCAGGCGGTTCCGGCACCGGAGAGTCCTCAGGGGCCCTCGGCGCCGCTGAGAATGGCGATGGCGGCGGCGATATCGAACCAAAATCCGTACCACCGCTCGGCTGACTTCCCGCGGTCCGTGCCTCGTCAGCACGTATCTCTTCCGACGGCGTCTCCGCTCCTTGTCCGGTCGTCCCGAGGACCTCCTTCATCTCCGCGTCCGAGACGTACATCGTCTTGAGCGGATCGTTCTCGCCAAGGTCCAGAATGTCGTCCGGCGGTGCGACCGGCACAGACGAACCGCTT
Organism: Pyrinomonadaceae bacterium; assembly: GCA_045807825.1. Taxonomy (GTDB): domain Bacteria; phylum Acidobacteriota; class Blastocatellia; order Pyrinomonadales; family Pyrinomonadaceae; genus OLB17. Next base: position 1,631 of record JBJMGO010000176.1, read on the forward strand.
TCACCAGCGACCGGCCCTGCATCTGCTGACGACGAAGGCCCGGCCTCGGGCAGCGGCTCCAAAACCACCTCGCCCGTCGGCGGCGACGTCGGCGGCTCTATCGAGGCCTCAGGAGGCGTGCTGGGCGGGATCACACTCCTTGGCACGCCAACGATAGTTGCGTACGGATCGAATTCGGGCTCCTCTGCCGCAGGCTCAGGCGCCGCAGGAGGCACTGGCGCCGCTGGCGGAGGTGCTGCCGCTGCTGCCGGAGCATCAGGCGCCGCTTCCTGCACGTCGTCCACGAGCGGCGTGCCGTCCACCTGGCAAAACCGCATGTTGTCGTCAAACGTCTTCCCGCAAGTCGGACACTTTTTCATAAGCGTTGAGTATAGAACCGGATTAGATTAGAGCTATTCAAGCTAGTTTACTCACAATGCCGCCAGAAACAAGTCACTTTCAACGCAAAGTCGCAAAGATGCAAAGTCGCAGAATAAGCGATCCCACCTTTGCGTCTTCGCCCCTTCGCGACTCTGCGTTAAAACCAGCTAAACCAACTCCAACTTCGAAAAGAAATAACTTATCTCTATCCCCGCATTCTCATCCGAGTCCGAACCATGCACCGCGTTCTCGCCGATCGACGAAGCAAAATCCTTACGCAGCGTGCCCTCGGCAGCCTCGGCCGGGTTGGTCGCGCCCATCAGGTCACGCCACGACTTGACGGCGTTCTCCTTCTCGAGCGCCATCACCACGCACGGCCCCGAAGACATAAATTCACACAGCTCGTCGTAAAAGCCCTTCCCCGCATGAACCGCGTAAAACCCCTCGGCCTGCTTCCGCGTCTGATGAATAAGCTTCAGCCCCCGTATCGTAAATCCCGCTCCCAAAACACGGTCCACGATCTTCCCCGCATTCCCCGCCCTCACAGCGTCCGGCTTGATAATTCCAAAGGTTAAAGTACTCATAAACGACTAGTTTACAGCCGCCCGTTGCCACTTTCCAATTCGAATTGCCGTTGGCTTTAACCAACGGCCTTAGAGGCGCGGGAAGATTGTGCCGCCGTTGATGGGTACTGCTTTGTTGTTTCTTTGGAACTGCTAAAAAACTGCGACGGGAAAAGAGATGGGATGTGGATGTCAAGTGCGGAGTGGAGGTCAGAAGATCTTGGCGTGTCTCTCAGCCTGCAAGCTCTTCATGTAGTGTGCTACGAGTCTCGTCTTCACGCGGGCAAAGGCCTGCTCTGGCAGCCCTTTTATGTTGACCTGTGAGCAGTTCGCGGTTAGAGTTCTCACACCTTTGAAAAAACTTCTCACGATAGTGTTGGCGGTATTGGTGCTCAATCTTGGGCTGGTGGCGACGGGGTCTGGGTCGACAGATGTGGTTTCTTCGAATATGTCTAAATAGCTGGGGCGTTTTCGTGAAACGAGTTCAAATTTTATCGGGTCTTTTTTCTTTAGTAGCTGCCTTACATTGCGTTGGTCAGAGCGTCGACAAGGATACTCGGCTTCGAGAGGCCCTCATCAAAAAGCAGATTGCGATCAATGCACTTGAAGGGGACGTCAAAGACGTGCGCTTTGCCGCTGTAAGGGTTTTTGTTCGGTACAAGATAGCGTCATGGCTTTGGAAGAACGGGAAGGATGAGGTCGGACGCGCCG
>JBJMGO010000177.1:0-1931 GCA_045807825.1 Pyrinomonadaceae bacterium
ACACCTGCTGCGCCTATTGATCGTCCGGATGAGGTCTTCGCCCGCTCGGAAATGCGCGAACGGCTGGGCTCGGTTATGAAAACGCTTCCGGAGCGATATCAGCAGGTTGTGACGCTCTATTACGATCGCGATCTGACAATGAAAGAAATCGGCGGCATCTTAGGAGTCAACGAAAGCCGTGTTTCTCAGATCCACAAATCTGCCCTCGAGCGGATGCAGAGCGCGCTGACTAGCAGCGGCATTCACTCGGCAGCCGCCTTTTAGATAGGTTTAGCGGATCGCCTTACCGGATCCTGAACTGGTATGGCAAGATGTGCATCATCCCGCCCTCGAGCAGTGCCCGGCTGGGTAAACCAGGAAGAGCTTTTCGAATGTTACGCTCGGCCATCGCGTCCGCAACGGCGTCGCTCGATGAGCTGGTGAGCACGTCGAATAGACTGCGTCGCGGCGGGTAAATTACCAGATTAGTCTCTCCACTCGGGGAGAGATGGGCGCGCTGGCGCACCAACGCAATGGCTCTATTCAGTCCCCCGAGCTGATCAATGAGCCCATTTTGGAGAGCTTGAGTGCCCATCCAGACCCGGCCTTGAGCAATTGGATCGATCTGAGCGTAGCTCTTCTTGCGTGCGGAAGCAACTTTGCTGACGAACGACACGTAAGTCGCCTCAATCGATTCATGCAGCTTTTGGCGGCCGGCATCGGATAAGGGCTGTGATTCCGAGTCGATATCCGCCAATTTGCCTCGGGTCAGAAGATCCTCTTGAATGCCGAGCTTGTTATAAAGGTCGTGCACATTCGGTTTGATGTAGAGAACGCCGATCGACCCGGTGATTGTATTCGGGTACGAAACAATCGGATCGCCCGTGACGGAGATGTAGTAGCCGCCAGATGCGGCGAGATCCGACATGGACACAACCAACGGTTTCACGCGGCTCAGCAGCTTGAGCTCGTGCAAAATTTCGTCGGACGCGGACGCATCCCCGCCGGGCGAGTTGACGCGTACTATAACGCACTTTACGCTACGATCGTTCCTGACCTGGCGAATAGCCTTTGCGAAAGCACCGGAGGAGATTACACCGGTGTTGCCGAAGGGATTGTCAGAGTCGCCGCGCTGGATCTCACCCTCGCCCGCAAGTATCGCGATGCGATCCCCGGCATTTGGCACTGCCCGGAAGTAGGCCTTAATGCTCGTTTTATTTAACTCGCCACGCCCGACCTTTTTCTTTAAATCGGCATACACCTGGTCTTCATAACCGATTTCGTCTACAAGGCCGCTGGCTTTCGCTTTACTCGAGATGAACGGCCCTTGATCTATGAGCGCTCTCATCTCGTCAGCGCTCTTATGGCGTCCTTGACCCACCGTCGAGCAGAAATTTCCATACAACTGATCCAAAACCTGGTTCAAGACCTCCCGAGTTTCGGGAGACATGTTAGTTTTGGTGAAAATATCACCCGCGTCTTTGTAACGCCCGACATGATCGACCTGCATATTGATGCCGAGCTTGTCGAGCGTGTTCTTGAAATACATGGCTTCAATCAAAAAGCCCTTCACGTCGAGCATGTCTTCCGGAGACAAAAAGATTTTGTCTGCTACAGAAGCTAAGTAGTACTCTCGGGAACCTGGTGCCCGCAACAAGGCATATAGCGGCTTGCCCGAACTCTTAAACGCGACTAATTCCTCGTGAAACTCTTGGAGTTTCGCCCACCCGACGGAAAGCTCGCGGGGCTGCAGGACGACAGCCTTTATACGGTTGTCTTTCGCGGCCGCACGCAACGACGCCCAAATGTCACGAACGGTGGGCACGCCTTGGGAGGGAATAAAGGGAAGTGGTATGTCGACCGGCGGCACCTCCGGCACATCGCCCTCGAGGGCGAGCAGTAGTACTTAGTTTGCGGCTACGTTCGGCTGCTTGCTTGCTGCGAGACGGCCG
>JBJMGO010000178.1:0-14087 GCA_045807825.1 Pyrinomonadaceae bacterium
CCTCGCCTCAGGCCGCCCGCCCTGCGAGATGGACATCATCAACATGGTCGAGACCGCCTGCACAAAGCACACATTCACACAGCCGCGGGTCATGCAGGCCGCTACGCTCTAACTACAGGTCTGACGTTCGAGCTAGTTACTTGGAATAAGACGCTCGAATGATCGTCTTGATATTCCCTCGCACGTGAAAGTCCCCCTCGATCTCAACCCGCAGCGGATCACAGGCTTTTACGAAATCCTCAAGAATGATATTCACGACATGCTCGTGAAAGACCTTTATGTTGCGGAATGAATTGATGTAGAGCTTCAGACTTTTGAGCTCAATGCAGAGATCGTTGGGTACGTACTTCAGCTTGATGATCGCAAAATCCGGGAAGTCGGAAAACGGACAGATCGCCGTAAACTCCGGTATCTCAAACTCCACCCAGATCTCCTTCCCGGGGTACTCATAGGCGAAACTGTCGAGCGGGAAAAGCTCCATCTCTTCCCTCGGAGTCGAGCGAATGTCGAGCCCCTGATAGTTTGACGGCTCAAGCCGGGTCGCGTCTTGCATATCGTTGTCGCCGCGCGGCGATCAGACGTACCGACTTGAGATCGGTCACACCGTCGTCTCGCAGCTTTGTCAGAAGATTGATAAAAACGTGTGCTGTCGCAAACGCATCCGGCCCCGCTCGATGATGATCGCGAAGGTCCAGCTCGTAATGCTCTGCGACCGTCTTCAGCTTGTGGTTCAGGATGTCCGGCAGCAGTTTTCGCGAGAGCTTGACGGTGCAGAGACATGGATTGGCGAGCCGTTGATCGGGATAGATGCGGCCGATCTCGTGGTTCAAGAAATTCATGTCGAATCCCGAGTTATGGGCGACGAGCACCGAGTCCCCGATGAACCTCAACAGATCGTCCGCCACGTCCGCAAACAACGGCGCGTCAGCGACCATCGAATCAGTGATCCGCGTCAGCCCCATGATAAATGGCGGTATCGACGTCTGCGGATTCACGAGCGTGATGAATTCATCGACTACGCGTCCCTCACGTACTCGGTACGCACCGATCTCGATAACACGACCGGGCGGAATATTAGATGCCGTCGTCTCAAGATCGAAAACCACAAAATCGGCATTCGCGATCTCCAGATCGTCGTACGCGTCCGGCGAGAGCTCTACGATATCACCGGTCAGCTTGAGCCGCGGATCGCGCTCGATCAGATCTGCGACAAGCTGCTTTGCGAGCTCAGGGTCGGGCCGCCGGATCTTCATCACAAAATCAACGACACTAACCGCCGACACACGTCCGCCAAACGAACTCAGCAGCGAGATCGCGTCATTCACCAATCGCGAATCCGAAACGAGGTTTGAGTGCGGCAACATCTGTAATCTAATATTAGCCCTAATATATTAGCCGTTAAGCTCCGGCCGGTAAATGCGCCATGACACAGGACGAGATCCTAGACCATTTTCGCAAGACCAATGCGCTCCTCGATGGGCATTTTGTGCTCTCGAGCGGGCTTCACAGTCCGACGTATTTGCAATGCGCTCTCGCTTTGCAAAAGCCCGCTGATGCGGACACATTTGCTCGTGAGATCGTGAATAAAATGGCACTCGACGGCACTATCGCCGGCATCGAAACCGTCGCTTCGCCCGCGATCGGGGGTCTAGTGATCGGTTTTGCGGTAGCACAGGCGATCGGGGTGCGATTCATCTGGACAGAACGTCAGAATGGGGAGATGACGCTTCGGCGTGGCTTCAATGTGCAAAAAGGCGAAAAGATCCTCGTCGTCGAGGACGTCATCACTACAGGCGGATCGACCCGCGAATGCATGGCCGTGCTCGAGCAGCGTGGCGCCGAGATCATCGCCGCCGCGTCGATCGTAGACCGCTCCGCCGGACGTGCCGATGTAGGTGTCACGCGAATATCGCTTGTAAGCCTCGACGTACCGTCGTACGAACCTGCGAATTGCCCTCTCTGCGCCAACGGTTCCCCGGCTGTAAGGCCCGGAAGCAGAATCAGCCGCAGATAAACGCCGATTGCGCAGATAGAGCCCGGGTCTCCGTGTCATCAGAGCTTATCAGCGGCTAAGACACCCTCATGAATTTCAAGCTACTTATCCAATACGACGGCACCGACTTTCACGGCTGGCAGGTGCAGGAGAATGATCGGACGATCCAGGGCGAGCTCGAGCGCGTGATCGGGATGCTGATCGACGGCGAGGTAAGTGTCGTCGGTTCTGGACGGACAGATGCGGGCGTACATGCCGAGGGACAGGTGGCTAATGTCACGATCGCGGGCGACAAATTCACTCCGGAAAAACTCAGGAATGCGATCAATGGCAATCTGTGGAGGGACATCCGCGTTTTAAAGTGCGAGCGTGCGCCGGACGAATTCCATGCCCGCTTCTCAGCTAAGAGAAAAACATATATCTACCGCATCATCAACGCTCCCGTGATGTCGCCATTCTGGCGCCGATACGCGGCGCACGAGTCAAAGCCGCTCGATGTCAGTCGCATGACCGACGCATCGCGGTTCTTTCTTGGTGAACACGACTGGACAGCATTCTCCGCAGCGAATGCGGACGGCGAGAACCGTATACGAGAGATCACAGACATCGGCATCACCTCTCGGTGGGACGACCGGGCCCAAGCCGCGATGATCGAGCTCAAGATCACCGGCAGCGGATTCCTCCGATATATGGTGCGCTCGATCGCAGGCACTCTCATCGAGGTCGGCCACAGAACCCGTGAGGCCGAGACGATACAAACAGCTATCGTAACGCTCGACCGCAAGTTGGCCGGCAAGACCGCAGCGGCCCAAGGTCTAACGTTGTTGGGTGTCGACTATGATTAAGGCGGCCATCAGCTATCGGTTCGTCTCATACTGACAGCTGATAACTGACAGCTGAAAGCTATTTCTATGCACATCTACCACATAGTCCGTCCCGATGATTGGGCGGCGTTCGACACGGATCTTTATCGCGCTAAAAGTCTGGAGACGGAGGGCTTTATTCACTGCAGCTTTTCCGAACAGTTGAATGCTGTAATCGCCCGCTACTACGCGGGCGAACCCGAGGTCGTGGTCGTCGAGATCGAGACTGATTCGCTGATGTCGCGCGTCGTCAACGAGCCTTCGACCGCGAACGAGATCTACCCGCACATCTACGGCCCTATAAATCGCGATGCGATCGTCAGCGTAAAACGGATAACCACCAGATAACACTATTCTTGTTATCTGTGTCCATCTGTGTTTATCTGTGGTTTCCAAATCGCCCGTGCTCGAAACGTTCAAAGGAATAGTCACCCCAGCTTCCACCGAGGCCAAGCTTCTCGCCTCGATCGATCTCGCGCGGCTGCCGCGTCACATTGCCGTGATCATGGACGGTAACGGCCGCTGGGCCAAGCTTCGCGGGAAGCCACGCATATTTGGCCATCGTGAGGGGGCGAATTCGGTTCGCGCGATAATCGACACCTGTCGACGACTGGAGATCGAGGCGGTGACGCTCTACGCCTTTTCAACAGAAAACTGGAAACGGCCCCGCACCGAGGTCAAGGCCCTGATGCAGATGCTCAAACGCTATATCCGTAAGGATGTGCGCGAGGTGCACGAGCACGGGATCCGGTTCCGCACGATCGGCGATCTCAAACCCCTTCCGCAGGATGTGCAGGATGAGATACGATCCGCAAAGGAGATGACTGAGGCGAACGACGGCATGGTGATGAACGTCGCCCTCAACTATGGGAGCCGCGACGAGATCGTCCGTGCAGCACGCCTTGCTTACCAGGATATCCATGACGGTGATCACGGAATCAATGACCTGACCGAGGACGATATCGCACGCAACCTCGACACGCACGGGCTGCCCGACGTTGACCTGCTCATCCGCACCAGCGGCGAATTTCGCCTGTCGAATTTCCTCCTTTGGCAGCTCGCTTACAGCGAGATCTATGTCACTCCGGTACTGTTTCCAGACTTTCGCCGTCAGGAGATCTTCGAAGCGATCGTCGATTATCAGAAACGCGAGCGAAGATTCGGTGGGGTGTGAATGCAAGAGTTTTTAGCCGCAGAAAAATGCAGATGGCGCAGATAAAAGGAGGGCATTTTTCATTACCTGCGCGATCTGGGTTTATCTGCGGCTAATTATCCAGAAAAACTGATCAATATGAGGACCCGCATCATCACGGCACTCATCGCCCTGCCGATCATCATCGCATCGATCGTACTGCCGGTTTGGTGGCCGCCGGGAGTGTGGCTCTTTGTTGCGATCGCCGCCTTTGCGATGGCCGCGGGATTGTTTGAGTTTTACTCGCTGACAAAGAAGCTCGAGCTCAAGGCTGACGCGGGCGTCGGTTACGTGTGGGCGACGGCGCTGTTTATTGGTTTCGTCTTTGATGCACCTGCAAGGCAGCCCGACCTCATCCTTGCAACCATCGCCGCGTTCGTGATCGCGTTGCTCGCATCGCAGATGTTTCGCTTTCGAGTGGACTTCCCAAGGATGCTGGCCGGTGTCGGCGTGACACTGCTTGGTGTGATGTACGTAGCCTTTCTTGGCGGATTTCTGGTCGCCACCCGGATGGGGTTTGAACAGCTGCCAAATCTTTCAACCCATCTCCTCGGCTATTTCATCCTCGTCATCTTTGCCTCTGACACCGGCGCATACTTTACCGGCCGAGCGATCGGCAAACACAAGCTCGCACCGTCGATCTCGCCCGGCAAGACGTACGAAGGCCTCGTCGGCGGCCTCATTGCCTCGGCCGCCGCAGCGGCCATTGCGACGGCATCATTCTTCCACGAACTGCCCTATCAATGGTCCATCCCGCTCGCGGTCGTCCTCGCCGCCGTCGGCGTCCTCGGCGACCTCGCCGAAAGTGCCATTAAACGCGGCGCCGGCACAAAGGACGCCGCCTCCATCCTCCCCGGTCACGGCGGCTTTCTTGATAGATTGGATAGTTTGCTGTTCGGTGCCCCGATACTATATTATTTTGCTCGGTTCTATTTTTAAGATGAACGCCATTTTTGTTGACGACAATAATCCGTGAGGCGAGGACGCTAATCAGAGCGCGTTTCGCCTTCCGACTGTCTTCGACCGGGAGGCGTTTTTGTTTTTATGCTTGATGTACTAGGAGATCTCGAACGCACCCACTCCTGCGGTGAGTTGCGGCTTGAACAAAACCGACAGGCCGTCGTCCTCATGGGCTGGGTGGCGAAAAAGCGCGATTTCGGGCCACTTACCTTTATCGATCTTCGCGATCGCGACGGCATAACTCAGGTCGTGCTCAACGAGGAGACCGCTAATGCCGCACACGCAAAGGCCAAGAACGTTCGCGGCGAGTACGTGATCGCCGTGAAAGGTCAGGTCGTCGAGCGCGAGGGCACCAAAAACCCGAAGCTCGCGACCGGCGACATCGAGGTCCACGGAGACGAGATCTTGATCCTCAACGACGCAAAGGTTCCGCCATTCCAGCTCGAGACCCAGGGGTCGGAGAACCTCGCGGACGAATACACGCGTCTCAAATACCGCTATCTCGATCTCCGCCGGCCGGAGCTGCAGTACAACATCCGAACGCGGGCGAAGGCCGTCTCCAAGATCCGAGAATACTTTGACGGCAAAAGTTTCATCGAGATCGAGACGCCGATCCTGCTCAAATCGACGCCTGAGGGTGCACGAGACTTTATCGTCCCGTCCCGCATTCATCAAGGGAAATTCTTTGCATTGCCGCAAAGTCCACAGATCCTTAAGCAGATCACGATGATCGCCGGACTTGATAAGTACTACCAGATCGCTCGCTGCTTTCGCGACGAAGACCTGAGGGCCGACCGGCAGCCCGAATTCACGCAACTGGACATGGAGATGTCGTTTGCGACGCGTGAGCAGGTTTACCGGCACATGCAGGGCATGTTCAACCATGTCCTGAGGCTGATCGATGTCGAATTACCAGCAGAATGGCCGCGAATGACCTGGGCAGAGGCGATGCGGCGGTACGGCTCGGACAAGCCCGACCTGCGGTTTGGAATGGAGCTCGTGGACCTCAGTGACCGTCTCCGCGGCACGGACTTTGCGCCGTTTGCCGACACCCTCAGCAAAGGCGGCGAGATCAAGTGCATAGTTGCTAAAGGCCGCGCAGATTACTCGCGCAAGCAGACGGACGAGCTGCAGGAGTTCGTGAAACGCTACGGAGCTTCGGCTCTCGCATGGATCAAGATCGGTGATGAGACGACCTCATCACTGCTCAAAGTGCTCGGCGAGAGCAAGATAATTGAGCTCGGTGCGGCTGCAGGTGCCGAGAATGGCGACGCCGTTCTCATCGTTGCGGGCGGCAGATCCGTGGTAGCGGCGAGTCTTGGTGCGCTGCGAAACGAGATCGCGCGCCGTGAGAAGCTCGTCGACAGGAGCCGCTATGAGGCGCTGCTCGTGACCGAATTTCCGATGTTCGAGCACAACGATGAGACGGGCCGATACGACGCAGCTCATCACCCCTTCACGTCGCCAATGGACGAGGATCTTGAGATGTTCCGAACCGCTGTAAACGACGATTCGCAGCATCACTTGCTTGGACAGGTGCGGGCCAAGGCTTACGACGCGGTTATCAACGGCTACGAGTGCGCAGGCGGCTCGATCCGCATACATCAAAAAGAGGTGCAGGATCTTAATTTCAAAGCGTTGGGGATGACACCGGAGTCTGCGAGAGCGAGGTTCGGATTCTTTTTAGATGCGCTGGAATACGGCACTCCGCCACATGGCGGATTTGCGGCCGGCGTCGAGCGAACGTGCATGATCCTGTGCGGCACGGAGAATATCCGCGACGTCATGGCGTTCCCCAAAACTGCGTCTGCTCAGGACCTGATGATGGACGCCCCGGGCGAGGTTGATGAGGCCCAGCTGCGCGAGTTAGGCATCGATATCAACTCTCCCGAATAAGCTTTGCATCCATGTGGAATGCTGGTAAGATAGTGGCCGCATCCACTCCCCGGACGCATCATGTCCGTAGCGATCTCTCAGGTAGTTTTTTGCATCTGAATCGCTTGCTGCGACTTCCCTTGTATGTTTCATGTCGCGGCTACTCTTGAAGTAGCCACCTGCGCCGGTGCAGGGCTCAGTGCGTTCTACTATAGCTGGCTTAATCGCCGCTCTCATCGTGCTGTCTCGATCGCGCCCCGCAGAGAATCCTTCGAGCTTTGCTCTCTCCGCTCACGATACGGTTATAACGAGCATTCACTGATCGGCTCATCGATCGAATCTGAAGTGTGGATATCCGCAGATAAACGCGGAGCGATAGCATACACCGAGAGCGGCAGCATTTGGATGGTGGCCGGTGAGCCTTTCGCGGCCGACGTTGATCTCCTCCGTATCACCGATGAATTCATCGCACATGGCCGTTCACTCAAGAAGACGATAGCCTTTCTGCCTGCAACCGAGCGTTTCGCGCGTGCGGTGGCCTCCGACTCGCTCCGCATCGTGAAGGTTGGCGCTTCACCCTATTTCGACCTCACGACCTGGAATCCCCGCGGCAACTCGGCAAAACATCTTCGCACTGGCGTCAACCGTGCGAAACGTGCCGGGCTCACGGTAACCGAAGTATCCGAGCTGACGTCGGCATTTCGCTCAGACGTCGAGCGTCTCACCTCCGAGTGGGGCGGCAAACGTCGTGCGGGAGTGCGTTTCGGCTGGCTTTTTGAGCTGATGCCATTTGAGAATGAGGAGTTTAAAAAGTACTTCGCGGCTCACGACACCGAGGGCCGCATGGTAGGTGTTCTGGCGGCAAGCTCGATCCCTGCCCGCGATGGCTGGTATCTAGAGGACGTCATTCGAGGCAACGACGCTCCGGACGGTACGTCCGACATTCTCGTTTTTGAAGCTTTGAAAATGCTCGCCGCTCAGGGAGCGAAGATCGCCACCTTGGGTACGGTCCCACTCTCGACACGGGGCGGCGACGGTATTTCCTGCGGCCGCAATCGCGCTGTCGAGGCGATGCTCGACCTGTCACGTAAGCAGCTCAAGTCGCTCTACAACTTCGACGGCCTTGGTCACTTCAAATCCAAATTCGTCCCCACGTGGTGGGAGAATGAGTACATTGTGGTCACCAAGGGCCACCTGATCCCACCACGCGTCGCGAACGCCCTCTTTAACATCGCGATTCCAGGCGGCCTTGGCCACGTGCTGCTCGTCACCGTGATGGGCGCCACCTCCTGAACTTTAGCGAACAACCAACGCCTGTTTGTCGTAATATCGATAGCAACAATGCCGTCGAAGTACGATACAAATCCGCTCGATCCGGACTTTCCGGAGAAGGTTCGTCGTGAAAATGAGGGCACGCCGACCCAAGTGCTCTCAGAGGCAGGCCCGGCCGAGACGCGCCATTTCCCGCCATCGGCTCCAACCGAGGACCAGACCGTGCGACTTCCCGGCGGCTCTCAAAGCTACGCTCCGCCGCCGCCTCCTCCGCCTTATCAGCAGCCGTACACGGGGCAGTACGTTCCTGCTATGTACGGGTCGCAACGCTTCGGGGCTCAGGTCGAGCGCAAGGTCCCGCCATTCGGTGTCTCGGAAAACGTCGTCACCGCGGCCCCATACATACCCTGGTACATCGGGCTGATCGCGGGTGTGATCATCCTCTACATGAGTTCCAGGAGCGAGACCAAAGCACGGTTTCACGCCGCGCAAGGCGTCGCCGCACACATCGTCATCCTTCTGATCTCGGCGATGCTGGGTGCGATCGGAGCAGTCAGCGGAGCTGCCAGGGCCGGAAGTCTCGCCTTTGGAATAGCGATGTCGATCATGCTCATTGTATGGGCGATCAAAGCGTGGAAAGGCAAACCGGTCCACATACAGGCCCTCGACCCTCTGACCAATTGGCTCGAGGATAAGATACGCCAAAAGGACAAGTAGTCGGATACTGCTTTAATCCTCGAGCGCTCGGCCTCTTGTCTCGATAACGAGGGGGAGCGTCATCACGCCAAGTATGGGAACGATACCTACCCAGAAAAGCACCCGAATGGCACTATCGAGAGCGTTCGCACCGCTCGCGGCGATGCTCCCGACGAGGAAGGGGCCAAATGCCGCGATCAACCGCCCGATGTTGTAAGTAAATCCCGCACCCGTGCCCCGCAGCCGCGTCGGGAACAGCTCCGGCAAATAGAAGGTAAAGCTCCCGAATATACCGTATGTCGTCAACCCGATCGGAAAGTACATATACAGCCGCGTGTGCGGTGCCAGGTCAAGCCCGAACGCCGCCATCAACGCTGCCGCCGAACCAAGGAAGTATATGAGGAACATTTTCTTCCGACCCAGTAACTTCGCTGCCGGAATAGTGAGCACTGTCGCGATCAGCCCCCCGAGGTTAAAGATGTTCGTGGCCGTCCTCACCCAATCCTGCCCCATGACCTCGACGGCACCGCCCGTCAGACCGAGCGTCGCTGCCTCGCGTGCGGCAAGCCCCTTAGCAACCACAGCGATGAATGCGTTGCAGCTCCACCACGTCACCAGAGCGGTCATCGCCATGCACAACCCGCTGATCGTGAGAGCACGGAATTTTGGTGTAAACAGCTCGCTGATTTTCGCGTGTGTGCGGACGCCCTCACCGAGTTTCGCCCATCGTTCAGGCTCCTTCACAAACAGCCGTACGACAAAAGCTACCGCCGCCGGTGCGAGCCCAAACAAGAACACGTAACGCCAGGATGTCGCCGGATCCACAAAGTACACGCCAGTAACCTGGTACGTGACATAGGTCGCGAGAAATAAGCCTAGCGGCGAAGCTGTGTACAGCAGAGCTCCAGCCTCGACACGCCGCTTCTCCGGCACGACCTCCGCGACCATCGCGGCTCCAGCCGCCCATTCACCTCCAATACCTAGCGAAGATACGATCCGAAAAATAACGAGCACCCAAATATTAGGTGCGAATGCGCAGGCCGCTGTGCCGATCGAGTACATGATCATCGTCAGCAGCAGCGTCTTTGTCCGGCCGATCCGGTCGGCAACCTTGCCAAATATGATTCCGCCGACGCACCAACCTATCAGCAAAAGTGAAGTGAGAATTCCGGTCCACTGCAGCGTCGCCGACTGTGCCGCGGGCGTGCCCAGTGGGATGCCGAGCAGCGTCGGCACCGCATTGGGCGCGACGTAATTCATCAGCAGGCTGTCAAAAATATCAAAGCCCCAGCCGAGCCACGCCGCGAAGATCACGGTCCACTGGTAGGCGTTCATGTCGAGCAGCGTCCGACGCCGTTCGGGAGCGATCACGTTCTCCATACTTGCTCGCGAGGTGTGCTAGTCTGCATAAATATATGCCCGAAAGTCTGTCGTTGCAACAAACTTACTCGCCGAATGGCATCTGCTTTGGCTGTGGCCCGGCAAATGAGAAAGGCCTGCGGATCAACAGCTTTCCCGATGGTGACGAAGTTATCGCGACGTGGAATGCCGAGCCGCATCATCAGGCCTTTCCCGGCGTTTTGAATGGGGGCATCATCGGCGCTCTTCTCGATTGCCATTCAAATTGGGCCGCCGCGTATCACCTCATGAAAAAGCAGGGCCTCGATCACGCACCGTGCACCGTCACTGCTGAATTTCACGTCAAGCTCCTGCGGCCAACACCGAGCGACGCCGAGATCACGCTCAAGGCCCGGGTCGTAGACTCGACTGAAGACCGCGCCACCGTCGAAGCCGAGCTGATCGCCAACGGTAAGATCTGCGACACCTGCCGCGGCACCTTCGTCTCCGTCAAAGAAGGCCATCCCGCCTACCACCGCTGGTAAACAGCAAGTGTCAGCAGCCCGCACGTGAGTGAGGGCCGTGTCGCAAGAGATCTACGTCAAACAGCGCACCGAGTGCCAAACTAGCCCTACTCACGTGCGGGCTACGGACACGATCTTCTTCATCTGCTCTTGAAACTCGCTCGTCATCCCAAGCCGCTCCATCCATGCCATCTGCTCCCGCATCAGCCGCGGGAGGTGAACGACGTCCGACAATGCGTAGTCGACAAGCTCATCGCTCCAGACGCCGTCCCACCGCGTATTGAATTTCGCCCTCTGTGATTTATCCAGATCGACCGCGAAGTACCTGTACAGCGTCTCAGCAAGCGACGCCGATTGCTGTGCGCCGTGTGTCAGCACCTTCTCTGCGATCATCGTGTCGAAAACATTCCTGGCCTCGTGCCCCGCGTCCGTTAAAAACTCCAGATCGAATTTAGCGTTGTGAAAGATCTTGACCACGCCCGCATCCGACAAGATATCGGCCAGCCGTCCGAGCTCCACGCCCTCACTCACCGGCACGAGGACGTTGAATTCACCATCCGAGAACTGCACCGAAAACAGCTTTCCCGATCGCGAATTGAATCCTGAAGTTTCGGTGTCACACCCGAGAGCCGCGGCCCCCGAAAGCCGCTCATACGACTCGCTGATCTCCTCTTCTGTGCGGGCGACTAGTACATTCACTGCAAGGATTGTAGATTACGTGTAGGACGCTCTAAAAATGCCCAGTCAGATAACGCCGGTAGAAGCACGCATCCTCGGCGCACTTGTCGAGAAGCAGCTCACAACGCCCGAGTATTACCCGCTCACGCTCAACGCTCTCGTCAACGCTTGCAATCAAAAAAACAATCGCGATCCCGTGATGGAGCTCTTGGAAAGTGAGGTCTCAACCTCGATAGAGCGTCTGCGGGACCGGAACCTCGTGTACGTCTTTTACGGCTCGACAAGTCGCGTGCCCAAATACAAGCACATGCTGCCGACCTACTACGAGCTCGAGCCTGCCGAGGTCGCCGTCATGGCCGTGCTCATGCTCCGGGGGCCGCAAACGCTCGGCGAATTACGCGAACGCACCTCTCGCATGCAGGAGTTCTCAGGTCTCGATGAGGTGCAGCAAACCCTCAACAGCCTCACCACGCGCGAGGACCCGCTCGTCACCCGTTTAGATCGGCTGCCGGGTCAAAAGGACGCCCGCTTCGCGCATCTCCTCAACGGCCCCATCGATACGGAAGCTCTCGCCGCTGCCTATCCCACGCGCGCCCAAGCCACAGAATCCACAAATGACCGCGTCACCAGACTCGAATCAGAGGTCACCCGTCTCACCACAGAGCTCACCGATCTCCGCTCAACCTTCGCCGAATTTCGCAAACAATTTGATTAGCTCGAAGCGTTAGTCCGCGGGCAGCCGGCCTCATCTGTCTGCCCCTTGCGACCATTCTAGGCTTGCCTCAAAGACCGTGATACCATCCGCGCGAGGTCACGATATGAATGCCGAAATACTAAAGCGGATGCTGGGCTGGTGCGCCATCATCAACTACATTCTCCTGATCATCTGGTTCATCGCATTCTATGCGGCGCACGATTGGCTTCGGGACCTACACGGCCGCTTCGGGTTCCACCTTTCACCGGACCAATTCGATTTTGCACACTATATGGGAATGTCGGTTTACAAGATCGGCATTATGCTATTCAACCTCGTTCCCTATCTTGCGCTCCGCATAGCTCGGCGCGACGCAGACTAGGGCTTCCCCGCCAATTCGAGCCGTTTCGCGCCTGCTCAGGAGCCTGAGCCTCGGAAAGGCTCCGCCGCAAAGGTTCTCAGTGCAAGCCGGGCTATTGCCATTTGCCCGCCGAGTACCCCACTTGCCACTTACTATTCACTATTCACTGTTCACTATTCATTATTCACTGTAACGCGCAGAACATTACCCACTCTGCTATGTTGCTACCCTCGCACTATGAGCGAATCGCGGTTTGAGCAGTTGATGGAGAGGGTGACGGACTTTGCCATCATCTTTAAGGACGCCGACGGGATCATTGAGGAATGGAGCATCGGTGCCGAGCGTCTCTTTGGCTGGACCCGCGATGAGGCGGTCGGCAAGTCGATCCAGATGATCTACACGCCGGACGACCGCGCTAAAGATATCTCAGGACAGGAGATGGCGACGGCGCTGGAGAAGGGTGTCGCCGGGGACGACCGCTGGCATATGCGCAAGGACGGGTCGTTCTTTTTCTCGAGTGGACTGCTCCATCCGATCGTGCAGGAGGGGAAACGTCCGGGGTTTGTAAAGATCGTCCGCGACCTCACCGACCAGATCGAGCTACAGGCGGAGATCGACGAGGCGCGCAACTCGGTCGAGGTAAACGTGGTCGAGCGTGAGTCGGATCTTGGCGAGCTGAACAAGGTGCTCAGAATGGAGATGGCTCGCCGCAAGCGCGACGACTATCTGCGCCTGCGTCTGCTCCAGCGTGTTGTCGAGACGCAGGAGGACGAACGCAAACGCATTTCACGCGACATCCACGATCATCTCGGCCAAGAGCTGACCGCGCTTCGACTGCGGGTCGAGGCGATGAATTCCACGCTTGGCGATAACCGTGAGCTCCACGAGCATATGGCAAAGCTGCGAGAGCTGACCGAGCAGATCGACAGCACTGTGGACTTTCTCGCCTGGGAACTTCGGCCGAACGCCGTCACCGAGGTCGGGCTTCAGGAATCGCTCCACAGCTTTGTCGACCAGTGGTCCCGGCAATTTAAGGTCAAGGCGGAGTTCAAGGCCCTAAAGCTCGCACAGCAACGCCTCCAGCCTGTCGCCGAGATCAATCTCTACCGCATCGCTCAGGAATCTCTCAATAACATCGCCAAGCACGCCGACGCCTCGAATGTCAGCGTCCTTCTGGAACGCCGTGACGGCAACGTCGCCCTTATCATCGAGGACGACGGCAAGGGCTTTGAAGTTGCGGAAAAGGCGGACCGCTCCAAAGGCCTCGGTCTCCTCGGTATGGGGGAGCGCGCGGCACTCCTTCAGGGCGAGGTCGAGATCGAATCCTCCCCCGGCCACGGCACAACCGTCCACGTTCGCATCCCAGCCCATTTTCACGCAGCCCCTCAGCCCGGCCTTGCTCATTAGCTTTCCGACCTTGTACTCAGACTTGGCCCGCAAAAAAAGGGCCCGGAACGTCCGGGCCCTACAGCATCAAGGATGCGGGAGACGTGAAACTTAGTCGTCGGTGTCAACTCTGATCCGGTGAACACCGATCTTCATCCGGACCATGTCCTCCACGGTAGCGTTCGGGTCCGTGGCACGGGCTTTTCGGACAAAGTCACCATCGATCTTAAAGATGCGGCACTTTACGACCTCCTC
>JBJMGO010000179.1:0-5536 GCA_045807825.1 Pyrinomonadaceae bacterium
GATGACAGCGTTGTAATCAGGAATGACCTTGCCAAACTGGCTCCCGCGCACGGCGAGATCTGCAAAGAAAAGATGGTGATTGACGATCACAATGTCTGCGTCCTCCGCACGTGCCCGCATCCTGGTGATGAAGCACGGCTCGTAATCTGGGCACTTTTGGCCGATACAGACATCGCCGCGAGCGTTGATGCGGCTCCAAAAGCCGAGATTCTCAGGAAGGTATGTTAGCTCCGCACGATCGCCGACCTGCGTCTCGCGGACCCAGTCGACGACCTGGCGAAAATGATCGATGTCGTCCATGCCGTCAAGGATCGGTTGATCGCCCGACTTGTGGATACGGTATAGGCAGGCGTAGTTAGAGCGGCCCTTCATATACGCCGCCGAGAATTTACGCGGCAGGATCTGCTGGAGAAAAGGAATGTCCTTCTCCATAAGCTGCTCCTGCAGGTTTTTGGTGCCGGTCGAGATGACGATGCGGCGGCCGTGCTTGGCAGCTTGCTCGATGGCAGGGACGAGGTAGGCGAGCGTCTTGCCGGTTCCCGTCCCGGCCTCGACAATCAGGTGCTTTTTCTCCTCGAACGCGCGAGTTATCCGCGCGGCCATCTCGATCTGCCCGGCGCGAAATTCATAGGCGTCGTGGTGGCGGGCGATAAGGCCATTTTCGCCAAAAACGCTGCCTCTCGTGATAGGTTCGGGAGTGCTCATTTCATTGACTTTGGAGGGCAAATTTTGTTACAAAGAATTACCAGTACAAGTCGCTCGCAACTGCATCTAACCTACCATTTTAGTGTTTTGCGTACGGTTTAGAGAAACGTTTGCTGCCCGTCTGAGGTTTTAATGTCGAAAGCTCGTAAGTCGTTACTGATCGTGTCCGTAGCTGCGCTCGTCGCGGGCGCCGCATTCTTGTCATTGAGGCCAGCCCCGACAAAGGCCCAAAAGCGGGCGGGACTCTCCCAGCGAACGAGCAGCCACGACGACGGGATAGAGAATTACGACATTCGCCGGGACAAGGCCGCGGGAGAGAAGCTCGCGACATTCCGGGGCCGCGCCAACAGACCGTCGGAACTACTCTCCGAATTGCGTGATCGTCAGAGAACCGGTGTCGATACGCTCCGCCAGCGAGTGCCATCCTTAAAGGTCGACTACAGTCCGGAGATGAACACGCCGGAGGTCATCGGCCCCGACGTGCGCGACGGAAAACAGTTCCTGACAAGAGCCACCGGGGCGAAGCGGCACGAGGCATTGAGAAGCTTCCTAAGTGAGAACTCAAACACTGTCGGAGTCGACCAGTCGGAGATCGCAAAGCTCAAAACCGTAGCGGATTACACCGATGCTGACGGCAAGCTCTCGTTCGTAGAGCTTGAGCAGGAGATCAACGGCATTCCGGTATTTCAAGGCGGGGTGAAGGGTGGTTTTGCGAAGTCTGGCGAGCTTGTCCGCGTGGTGAACAATCTCGCACCGGGCGTTGCGGAGACTGCTGCATCTACGGATTTCGGTGATCCTGTTGCTGCCGCGAGCGCCGCGGCTTCATACATAAACTCGGATCCAAGTGCGCTTGGTCTCGCCGTGGATCAGGGAGCGTCGACGGACCAGAAGCAGGTACTCGGTCATGGCCAGTTCGCGACAACGGCTGAGAAGATGTATTTCCCGACAGAGGCTGGTGTGGTAGTGCCGGCATGGCGGGTAATGATCTGGCAGAATGGCCGCGCTTTCTATGTAGTGGTGGATGCGGTATCGGGGGCGATGCTCTGGCGCAAAAACCTTACCGAGGACCAGACGCAGTCGGCGAGCTACATGGTATACGCGAATCCAAATTCGATGATCAATGCTCCGGACAGCCCCTTCCCGCTAACACCCGGGCCGGCCGATCCGAGCCTCGGAACACAAGGTTCAGCCGTGAGCCGCTCGCTCGTCACGCTGATCGGAAACGAACCGCCGAATACATTCAATCAACTCGGCTGGATCACTGACGGTGGCAATACGACCGCCGGCAACAACGTACAGGCTGGGCTCGACCGCAAACTGCCGAACAGCAGCGGGCCGGCTAGCGATATAGATCTCGACGGAATGGCGACGGGCAGTCCAAACCGCGTCTTCAACTTCGCCTTCAATCCCGGCGACCCGGGCACGGGCACGGGCGATAACGCTCTCCCGTCGGGACAGTCTGCCGGCACGTGCTTGGCACAAGCGGATGCAAGCCTGCCGACAGCTTACCAGCAGGCGGCCGTGACCCAGCTCTTTTACATCGTAAATCGTTATCACGACGTGATGTACCAACTCGGCTTTAACGAGGCGGCACATAATTTTCAGAATACGAACTTTACGGGTCAGGGCTCCGGCGGCGACCGAGTCTCGGCTCAGGCACAGGACTGCAGCGGGACCAATAACGCGAACTTTACAACGCCTGCGGACGGAGCGCAGCCGACCATGCAGATGTATCTCTGGCCGAGCTCCACTCGTGTGACCCTCGACGGCTCACTCGACGCGGACGTCGTACTCCACGAGCACACACATGGCTTATCTAATCGCCTGCATGGCAACAGCACCGGCCTCATAACAGCCATGTCTCGCGGTATGGGCGAAGGGTGGTCTGACTTTTACGCGCGTTCGCTGCTGGCGAAACCCACGGACCCTGTTCAGGGCATCTACACCGTCGGCGGATATGTGACCTCCAACCTCTTTGCCAGCTCGGGTGTATCGAGCAACTACTATTACGGAATTCGCAGATACCCGCTCGATGTGATCTCGCATACCGGTGGTGCGAACGCCAAGCCGCACAATGCGTTCACCTTCAGCTACCTCAACAGCGATTGCAATTCGCGGATGAACAACACCAATTTTGCGTTCGCCCGCAGCACTGCATTTGGCGGCTCGACATGCGATGAGGTGCATAACATCGGCGAGATATGGGCGTCGATCCTATGGGAGGCCCGAGGGAGATTCATCACGCGCCTCGGAGCGACCGCAGGCAATCAGCGGATGCTGCAGCTTGTCACCGACGGGATGAAGCTTGCTCCGATCAATCCGACCTTCCTCACCGAACGGGACGCGATCATCGCGGCTGCGCAGGCAGGCGGCAGTGCAGCCGACGTTGCGGATCTGTGGGCTGGTTTTGCGGCTCGGGGTCTCGGAGCGAGCGCGTCGATCCAGGTTATCGGCGGCACGAACAATCAGACGAAGGTGACCGACGGTTTTGACCTTCCGAACCTCACACAAACGCAGAACATCACCGTCGGTGATCTAACGGGTGACGGAGACGGATACCCAGAGCCCGGCGAGAACGTGACGATCAGCGTTCCGATCACGAATGGCACCGGCCAGACGGCAACGGGCGTTACGGTTGCGATAGTCGGCGGAGCGACGAATGGCTACGGCACTATAAGTAACAATCAGACGATAACGCAGCCTGTTAACTTCACCATTCCGGCGGGCACAACGTGCGGCACGTACCTGCCCATCACAGTCAACGTCAACAGCAGCTTGGGCGCCGTTTCGTTCCCGAGGCAGATCTTTGTCGGAAAGCCCGCGACCACGAATGGCAGTCAAAACTTCGACAGCGTTACGGCTCCGAGCCTGCCCACCGGATGGACTGCAACCTCGATCCAAAGCGGCGTGAACTTTGTCACAACCACGACGGCGCCTGACGCCGGAACAAATGCAGCCTTTGCGGCCGATCCGTCCACCGTCGGAGGCGAAACCGACCTTTCCTCACCGATGGTGTCCGTTGTCTCGTCATCGGCGACGCTGACATTCCGTCAGAACTACAACGTCGAGGCTGATTCGGATGGAGGTGTCCTTGAGATAAGTATCGCGGGCAATCCGTTCCAGGACATTACAGCGGTTGGCGGCTCCTTCACACAGAACGGCTACAGCGGGAATCTCGGCAACAGCGGCCTGAACAATCCCCTGATCGGGCGTGCAGCGTGGACGGGCAGCTCGGGCGGCTACGTCACGACGATCGCTCAGCTTCCAGCAGTGGCGAACGGCAAGCTCGTGCAGCTCAAATGGCGATTCGGTGCGGATAACAATACCGCTCCTGCAAGTGGTGGATGGTGGATCGACACTGTGTCGCTGTCGGGAGCCGCGTTTGTTACTTCCTACAGCTGCCTCGTGACACCGCCGACATCGGCTGCGGTGACGATCTCAGGTCGGGCGCTGAATCCGGGTGGGTTTGGGCTAAAGGGTGTGCGTGTGAGCTTGCGAGACGCTTCTGGTAACGTGCTATCGGCAATGACGAACGCCTTTGGATATTACACCTTCCAAAACGTGGCGTCAGGGCAAACCGTCACCTTGAACGCGTATCAGCGCGGGCATGTATTCTCCGCAAGATCTGTACAGGTTACAGACAATCTTGCTTCGGTTGATCTGACCGCAACACAATGATCGGTCGTGGGGGAAATTAGGTAAAAGGCCGGTCTGCTCCACCGGCCTTTTTTGTCTTTGCTAGTCGTCACCTCGCCAGTCGGGCAATTCTCTCTGTGCGTTTCGCACATAGATCGATGAACCGCGAACCTCGACGACCTCGACCTTCTCGCCCTCGGCGAGTCGTGTCTCTCCATCGATCGGGTACGCGGTCCAGGTCGAGCCGTATACCCTCACGGCCGCTTCGTGAAGCGCTCCGCTGCTAGGCAGCGTAACCGTCCCGATTTTGCCCGGCAGTGCTTCTATCCCTGTCTTTAAATATTGCGCCGGATGCGGTAGATAATTCGCTAGCAACGTCCGCGACATTATTGTGAGAGCGACGGATACCACCGCGAAAACCAAAAACTGCAGCCCCAAACCGCCGCCTGCCAAGCCGACAATAGCCGCCGCGATCGCTCCCAACCCAAACCACAGCAGCACAAAACCAAGCGTAAATACCTCCGCCACGATCAGCACCACGCCAAGCACAAGCCAAATGATCAAAAGGCCGTTGTCCATTCACGAGAATGATACACGGCCACAATCGACAGTGGACAATTCACACTGGACAATGAGCGGCGATCTGAGCCAATGAAGCAAGCCCTTCGCCGCTGATTTCCCGGCTCAACACTGTTCATTGTTCACTGTTCCCTGTTCCCTGTTAACTTTCCCAAGTGTTATCTTTTATTACGTGCTGGGGTGGCGGAATTGGTAGACGCCCGGGACTTAAAATCCCGTGTCCTTAGGGGCGTGCGGGTTCGACTCCCGCCCTCAGCACCATTTGTCTTTCAGTAGAGGTCTGGTCGCAAGCGGAAGACCAGCACGAGTCGCGCAATGCTGCCACGCTCGCCGGGATCGGACGGTCTCGCGCAGAAACTCCCCGTCTTTTCAAGCTACATATTTTTTTTCATCATGATACCGGTGCCTATTGGATAAAGTCCGGGCAATGAGATAGGCAAATGGCCCGTTATGTCTTGCATTCCAAAGATCGCCTTTACCGTTGAACGTTGCAGATATGGCATGTCGCCATACGCAACGACGTATGTTCTTAACTGGGGAAATGAATCGAGAGTATACGGGTTACCAAAGCTGATTCCGATGACCATTTTATTCTTCGCGATCAACTCGCTGAGGA
>JBJMGO010000180.1:0-5747 GCA_045807825.1 Pyrinomonadaceae bacterium
CACGGGCGATGCGGATCTTTCGAATGACGATGTGATCTCCACCGTAAACGATCTTATTGAGACGTGCCGTGACGGGCAGGAGGGCTTTAAGCAAGCCGCCGAGGCGGTCAACGACTCACAGCTAAAGACGCTCTTTTACGAGTATTCGCAGCAGAGGGCACAATTCGGAGCTGTGCTGCAGGAACTCGTTCGCGATCTCGGCGGCGATCCGACGCATAGCGGCTCAACCGCGGGTGCCCTGCACCGAGGATGGATCGACCTCAAAGGTGCGATCACCGGCGGCAGCGACGAGAGCATCCTCAACGAATGCGAACGCGGCGAGGACTCAGCCAAAGACGCCTACAAGAGCGCGCTGGAAAACAATCTCCCGGCGAACATAGCCGACGTCGTCCGCCAGCAAGCGAGCGCCGTCCAGGCCGCCCACAACCGCGTCCGAGAGCTCCGCAACGCAGAGTCGCGAGCGGCGAGTTAGCCCTACGAACTCTTCAATAATGTACGGCTAAAAGGCTCCGCAAGGGAGCCTTTTTTGAATTATTGCCAATTTGCCGCTCTTACGGCTGCCCTTGCTTGGGAGGCGACCAGTTATTGTCGATCCTGATGTTTTTTAACGAGACGCTGCCGAGGCCGGTGACCTGGAGGCCATGGACGTAGGGTTTGACGAGCGAATAAGCGTTCGGCGAGTAGAGCGGGAGGGAATAAAGCTCGTAGAGCGCCTCGCCGGACGAGGTGATCGGCGTGACGGATGCAAACTGTGTTGTGGTTTCAGCGGGCTTGTCGATCGCCGAGGGGCCGTGTGGCTGTTCGGCGAGCTTGACGCCGAGCTGTGCATCCGGTTTGGGAGCGGCTTTGGGCACCTCCGAGGTTCCATTGTTCGGATCGACTGCGTCCGCAACAGGGTGAAAGATCGCCGTCAGCATCGCGGCTTCGTCCGCCGTGGGCAAAACAACACCGCGGCGGATGAGGTCATATTCGCCGGCGGCACGGGCGGCGTCGAGCTCGGCCGTATCTTTGATGACGATCTGGGTGTCCAGCCCAAGGTTTTGCTTCCACATGTGAGCGACGAGCCGCCCGACACGCTGCTGGACGTCATTACGATTGATCACCAGCCGGATCGTCGGGAAGCCAGCCCCATTCGCATAGCCGGCCCGCGTGAGCAGATCGCGTGCGTACGTGGGATCAAAGTCCAGCGAGCCGTCGCCCGCACGTGTTATCGGCAAAAAGTCATCCGCGGCCTCCGCCGTGCCCTGAAACTCACTTTCAACGATCCGCTGGCGATCGATCGCCGTCGAGAGCGCTTCGCGGACGCGGCGGTCGCTGAATGGAGCCGATCGCGGATTAAAGTCGTACAGATTCAAAGCGTTGTGCGTCGTCTGCCGAAAGTCGCCATATGGTGCCAGGAGCTTCAGGGCGAGCGGCTCAAACTCGGAATTCGTGATCGCGTCCAGCTCGCCGTTCTTATATGCCTCCAGTGCGGCCTCGGCGTTGTCCGTCGGCACAAAGCGGATCCGCTCGAGATTGACTGCCGATCTGTTCCAGTAGCTGTCAGAACGCTGCACGACGACGCTATTATTCGAAATCTCCGCGACGGTGAACGGGCCGCTCGTTACAACGGCCGGATCAAGCGGCGCAGCGTCGAAGTTAGCGCCGTCGCCATACACAGGCCTAAAAGAGGGATCAGACAGGAGCTTTGGGAGGTCGTTGTCGGGCTTGATCAGCGCCACGTTGAGAGTCACATCGTCGATCGCCACTACGCCTACGAGGTGCGAGCGTGGTGCCGGAGCCTCGGGCTCTGACGGAGTCGTATCGGTCCCGAGCGGACCATTGGCGCGCGGTTCCTTCGGCTGCTCTTTTGGCGGCTCGGCAGTTGTGCCTTTTTTGCTCTCGGATTTGGGTTCAAAACCGATGATGTTTTGAAAGAGCTCGGGATGCGCTGCATTCGTGCCCATCGCGACGACACGTTTCCAGGAGTTTACAAAGTCAGAGGCCGTGAGACGTTTGCCGTTCGACCACTTGGCATCCTTGCGGAGGTGAAACGTCCACGTCTTGCCGTCAGCCGACACGCTCCACTTTTCGGCGGCGGCCGGAACAGCATTCAATGTCGCGGGATCGATCTCGGTCAGACCCTCAAAGAGGGCACAGACGATGTCCGTCTCGGGTGCGGCTGCGGCTCGTGCGGGGTCAAAGCTTTTTGGCAGCTTCCCGTTTGACCAGCGAAGCTCCTGCGCCTGCGGCGGCTCAGTTGCGGATAGATATTGATCAGGCTCGGGCGGTTTTACCTGGGTGCAGGATGCGAGAAGGGCCAACGCAGAACACGCGGTAGCAAGTGCCGCGGTCCGAAGGTCAGCCTTGTGTATCCTCAGGTTCATCTCGTCTAATTAGAGACCGCAAATCATCGATGAGTTCCAGCGTTTGCCGCCGGGCGTCATCAAAACCATTCGAAGTGTCGATCAGATGATCGGCAAACCGCTTCTTTTCGTCCTGCGGCATCTGGGCGGCTATCCGCTGGCGTGCCTCGGTTTCGTTGAGGCCGCTGCGGTCTATGAGACGCGCCAATTGTAGCTCAGGCCGGCACCATACAACAATGAGTTTGTCGAAGCGTTCGTACCCTCCGGACTCGATCATCAAGGCTGCGTCAACGACGGCGATACCGTCCGGATCCTGAAGCTCCGTCGCCCGCAACCATCGGTCCTGCGCCTCGATAACCAATGGATGCACGATGGAATTGAGTAGTTTCCTTTTCGCCTCGTCCGCAAAGACGACCTTTGCCATCTTTATGCGGTCCAAAGAGCCATCCGGCTGCAGGATCTCGTAGTCGAAGGCTGCGACAATGTTGGCTAGTCCCTCTGTGCCGGGGGCGACCACGTCTCGGGCTGTTTGGTCAGCGTCAAACACATGAACGCCGGCCTCACGCAGTATGCTGCATACAAAGCTCTTACCGACAGCGATCGATCCCGTTAAACCTACTTTGAGCATCGGCTCTGTCCGTTGTCATCTGTCATCTGTCAACCATTCTGCCCGTGTCTCGCCGCGAGCTTTTGAACGTTGTACTCCGCGATCTCCGTGAGCGTCAGCCCAAGCTCGTCCGCACACGCCGAGATGTACCAGAGCACATCGCCGAGCTCGTCCTTGAGCTTGCCGCGAATTTCATCATTCAAAACACCGCCATGATCGCGTTGGATCTTTTTGACGATATTCGCGACCTCGCCCGCCTCGCCCGTGAGGCCGAGCGTGGCGTATTCGATGTTCGCTAGGCGCCGCGGATAGAGGGCCGTGCGCGAGGCTGCCGATTGGTATTCTTCAAAGTTCATAAATGATTTTTTACCGCCGAGACGCAGAGAAGAACAAGGAAAGCATAGACTCTTATCTCGGCGTCTCCGCGTCTCGGCGGTTCATCTTACTTCTCGCCTTTGCGGCTGTGACGGTGTTTTTCATCAATATCGCAACGGTCAACAATCCCACGCCGCCGGGAACCGGGGTTAGATACGCGGCTCTTAGGATAGCGTCTTTGTAGCTGACGTCCCCGACGAGTGTTGCCCCGCGTTTATCAACGGCCGCGAGACGTTTGTCGAGCTCTTCACCGTCGAAGAATGTCGGCAGCACTCCTCGGTCACCGATGCTGTTGATGCCGACGTCGATCACGGTCGCACCTTCCTTGATGTGCTCGGCTTGGATAAATCCCGCGCGGCCGATCGCTGCGACTAGAATATCGGCCGAGGCGCAAACGGCGGCGAGATCGCGCGTTTTTGAGTGACAAACGGTGACGGTCGCATTCTCGTTCAAGAGCAGTATTGCCATCGGTTTACCGACGATGTTGCTGCGGCCGACGACGACGGCGTTCGCACCGGCGATCTGGATGTCGGAGCGTTGAAGGATTTCGATCACGCCAGCGGGCGTGCACGGCACGAGTGCGGAGTGCCCCTGCATCAGCCGACCGGCATTCACCGGATGGAATCCGTCGACATCCTTCTTGGGATCTATCCGCTCGAGCACCGTCTGCTCGTTGATGTGATTGGGCAGTGGGAGCTGCACGAGAATGCCGTCCACGTCATCGCGGCCATTGAGCGAATCGACGTGGGCGAGCAGCTCGGCCTCGGTGACCGTCTCATCGAGATGAATGTGCTCCGAATTGATGCCGATCTCCTCGGCGGTTTTCACCTTGCTTCCAACGTACACCGCGGACGCCGGGTCCTCGCCGACGCGCATGACCGTCAGCCCCGGCCGATAGCCGAGACCTGCGATCTCGTCCCTGACCTCCTGCTTGATCGCCTCGGCGACCGGCTTTCCGCTGAGAATCTGTGCGGGCATACGTAGATGTTAACCCCAACCCGAACTCTGCTAAAATCGCCGCTGATGAAGCGAATCGCGGCGACCTTGTTGTTTTGTTTGATCGCCACCGCCGCGAATGCTCTCGCCCAATCACCACAAGACCTCGACCTCGCAAAGCAAGCCGTCACCGCCCACTCGACCGGCAATCTTCTTCTCGAACAAATTCTCCTCCGCCGTCTCATGATCGAGTCGTCGGGCGATCAAGCCGACGCCGCTCGGCATCGTCTCGCCGAGAACGCTCTCGAACGTGGCGACTACACCGAGACGATTCGCCTGCTGAATGCCGGCGACGGCACGGCAGACGAAAAGTCACCACAGGCCCGACGCGACGGCGCATTGATCGGCGAGGCATATCGCCGATCAGGAGACACTGCAACGGCAACGCAGGTGCTCGGCGATGTTCTCGCCGCAACGCCAAACCCTACGCAGCCTGACGACGCGGATCTCCTCGCTGTAAAGTCACTCGACACGATCGGTGGCGACATCGATGAGGGCGAGCATTTCCGCCGTGCGAGTGTTTATCAATTCAACCGTTATTGGGATGAGGCCCGCGCGCATTACAAGTTTGTTAAGAAGACTGCGGACGCAGCTGAGGCTCTCTTCCAGATAGGTCGCGGATATACCCAAAGTAGCGAATACGAGAACGCGATTCCCTACTACCAGAGCGTCATTGATAACTACGCTGAAACGCAGCAGGCAAAGGATTCACTTCTCCAGCTCGCCGCCGCATACTCCCGAGTCGACAGCACAGACCATGCGATCAGCCTTTATCAGAGCTTCATTGCCAAATATCCCTCGGACGACAAAGCGCCTCGCGCATATCTCAACATAGTCGATATCTACCGCGATCTCGGTGACGATGCTCACGCGCTTAAGTGGTGCCAAAAGACCGAAGCAGCATTCACAGGCAAAACTCCCGAGGCCCTTGCTGTCTTTGACGAAGCCAAGATCCACGCCTCCCGCTCCGAATGGCAAGAGGAGATCGCCGCACTCGACCGGCTGAAAGGACGCAACGATCTCGGCGGAGCGTCGCAGCCGGGGGGCACGACATCCGATGAGGTCGCCTTCACCCGGGCTTATGCGCTTGAGCAACTCGGGCGTACGGACGACGCGATCAAGGCATACGCAAACTGCTGCAAAGGCCATTTCTATGGCGAATCGGCGTTCCGACGAGTCTCGCAACTAGATCCAACCCACACGCGCTCTGGGCAGGTGTCGGGTCATGACTTGCCGCCTGAATCTGCCCCACCACCTGAGGTCGATCTCCCCGAGCACTTCTACGGCGAGCCGATCAAGCGGCGAGCATCGGCTCACGATCTCCCTCGGGGACTGCTGCTTGCCATCATGGGTCAAGAATCGATTTTCCATCCGCAAGCTCGTTCCGCCGCCGCTGCGCGCGGGCTGATGCAGTTCACGCATCC
>JBJMGO010000181.1:0-2370 GCA_045807825.1 Pyrinomonadaceae bacterium
TAACGGCTGACGTCAACTCGAACAGCCCGTTTCGCAATAACATTTACATCGCATGGGACGCGGCGACGGGCGGGTCGACCGGCGGGGGCATTCGTGTCGGCGCCTCGTCGGACCAGGGTGCCAGTTTTACCGTTTCGCGTGCCGACGATCCGTCTGGCCCAGGCCGCTCCATTGGCGCTTCACCGGCCGTTGGTCCAAACGGGGAGCTTTATGTAGCCTGGAACGATTATCTCGCCAACACAATAGCATTTAACCGTTCATTAGACGGCGGGAAGACGTGGGCACGCCAAAGTGTCATTTCGGCAAAGTCGATCCCGTTCGACATCGCGGTACCTGCCGAATCGTTTCGCGGCGCGTTGGTTTACCCGGTGCTTGATGTCGACCGTTCCGACGGCCCATTCCGAGGCAGGCTCTACGCGTCATGGATGGACGTAACGCCGTGGGGGACTACCGACATTTACCTTTCATATTCGACCGATAAGGGTTCAACTTGGTCGCAGCCGCGCACGGTTGCAGACAGCCTTTCCACGTCGGTTGATCGCTTTAACCACTGGATGTCGGTCGATCCGGTGACGGGCGACGTCAATGTCTCGTTTTATGACACCCGCAATGACACGACCGGCTCTCGCTATATGACGGACGTTTATCTTGCCCAATCAAAGGATGGCGGCGCCGGCTGGTCGTCTCCGAATATCCGCGTTTCGGGCGCGAGCTCCAATGAACACGACTGCGGCGGTGTATTCCCGTGCTCGGGTATCAATTACGGCAATCAGCAGGGTGACTACGAAGGTCTGGTTTCGTATGGCGGTTACTCATACCCCATATGGACCGATAGCCGCCGTCAGTTAGACACGGTGCCCGGCTGCTCACGCGGCCTCGCAATGGAGGAGGTTTTTTCGGCAAAGACAAGGTAGGCCTGACCCCTGGCACTTTTTTGTCAGGAGAAATTTTCGAAGGTCGCTGTGAATATCACCACCGACAACGGTGGCCGCTCGAAGTTGTGTGAGCGTGTTCGTCGATGGAGAAAAGGTCATCGACACCAATCGCCTCATGTCTCGCTCTCCGGGCAAGATCGTAAAGCAGGTCCAAGCCCTCCTTGCAGAATAGAAAAGACTATTGCGCAGGATAGCGAGTTCCGCTCAACTAGCTTCAAGTGCCGCGTCCTCCACCGGAGCCCGCCATGTCCACGCGTACCAGATGATGAATAGTGTGGTCACGATCTCGATCGTAGCGAGGAGTAAATAGAAGCCCGGCGAGTTGCGACTAAGGGTGACGGCCACGAACAAAGTCGCGATCACGCCCACAATGATGTTTGCGAGCCGATTGATCTTGTGCGGCAGCAGACGCGATGACAGGATCATGGCGATCTGGAGCTCCATCAATGCCGTGGCGACCACCAGGACCCACGCGCTCATTCCCGCCATCATCTTCTCGTACATCCCCGGAATAAAAATGCTAAGCGAGAGGTCCGCATACAGATAGTTGAACATTACAAAGATCCACAGCGTTGACAGGACTGTCCTGCGATCGAGCGCCTTGGTCATGAGCATTTCGTGTCCTCCATTCGGGGGAGCGGCGATACGGCAACATCCGATATATTTCGTTCTCCCGGTGAACTGACGAATCGCCACAAGTAAAAGTTCAATAAGAACCGGGGTCGGAGCTGCGGTCGCGGATGGCATAGGGGATGATTCGACGCCGTGTCGGCGGTGCCGTCGGATCGTTGTGGCACGCGATTCACTACGGTGTCGCTGACAGCAAAACTGCAGTGATGCAACACGAGATTCGAACATTTCCACATCACTATTTTGGCCGCCGACGTTGGGTCTGACGTAAGTTCGGGGATAACCGCTCGCTGATCTGAGCCGAGATGCGGCCATTCTGAGCAGTTTTGCGGCCACTCATCCACCAACAAAAAAAGGACGAGCCGATTTCGACTCGTCCGATAAAGGAGTTCACTCGCTCAAACTTTAAATGGGCGGCGGATTTGCACCCGGAGGCACGATCCACATTACAAAGGTGCTCGTCTGTGTCGAGGGGCCTCTTACGATCACAAGCCGCCTCGGGTCAAAGTGAAGCCTGTTTACGATGTAGTCGCGTGCAAGCTTCTCGAGCTGCTGGTATGTGTTTCGCGTCGTGCTGATCCTGTCCGTACCAGGATTGATGATGATGTACAGCTGCGCGTCCGGCGTGTTTTGCACCTGAATCACACAGTTGTCGAACCGAGCCTTTGACTCATCGTGCGTCTTCGCCGGGAACTCGTCGCAGCGGAAAGGCTGCGGCGGCGTAGGCGTCGGCGGCGGCACAACCGGTCTAACATGCGTCGGGACCATGATCTCCTGCTTGCACTGGTTGTTGTAAACCTCATCA
>JBJMGO010000182.1:0-2310 GCA_045807825.1 Pyrinomonadaceae bacterium
AAAGATCGAGCGCCATTCCGCAGCCGCGAGAGACGAATTCCTCCGCTATTTACTGAGAACACAAAATTCTCGACTCCTTGAGCTCACCGCAGCAGCGGCCGACGAGCTGGGCGATTCGACACTCCTCGACCAGCTCTTGCACCATGCTATGTCTGGCGGGAAGGTCCCTTCGGTTTCGATACCGCTCGTTCCCGGCTCGGCGTCCTAGGCTCCTAATTCCCGGCGCTTGATTGCCCACGATTTTTGTCGAAAATAGATTTCCTATGACAGAACAAGCACCGCAAGCGGCCGCTGTGCAGCCGCCTCCTGAAGCTCAACTCATGCAGCTCACCTCGGGCTGCCTCGTCGCACCGGCGATCTATGTCATTACCAAGCTTGGCATTCCCGATATGCTGAAGGCTGGCCCGATGACCGCATCGGAGATCGCGGATAAGACGGCTAGTGATCTCGATTCTCTTTACCGTGTGCTGCGCGCGACCTCGAGCGTAGGGGTCCTCGAGGAGCGGAGCGGGAAACTTTTTGCAAATTCAACACTCTCCGATACGCTTCGCACCGATTGGCCCCGCAGCACGCGCGCTATGACGCTCTGGATGCTCGAGCCGGCTCATTGGGACGTCTATGGCGAGCTTATGTACAGTGTAAAAACGGGCAAGACCGCGTGGGACAAGGTTCACGGCGAGCCGTGTTTCGATTCACTCTTTGGCTCGATGCGGGACCTCGGCGACGTCTTTAATCAGGCGATGACGAGCTATTCGCTTCAAACGATCCCAGCGATCCTTGCTGCATATGATTTCTCGAGCTTTGGCACGATCGCCGACATCGGGGGTGGATACGGACATCTCATCGGAGCGATACTCCAGCAGTACCCGTCTGCAAAAGGCATTCTCTTTGACCTGCCGGTCGTGCTCGATGGGGCACCAGCCATGCTTGAATCGTACGGCGTCCAAAACCGGGTCGAGTTGGTGAGTGGTGACTTTGCCGACGCTGTTCCGGTGGTCGCGGACTGCTACCTGCTCAAGCACATCATTCACGACTGGTATGACGATAAGAACGAGAAGATCCTCCGCAACATAGCTACATTTATGCCCGCGGGAGCAAAGGTCCTGATCATTGATGCTATCGTACCGGGGCCAAACGAACCACACTTCTCAAAATTCCTGGATCTGGAGATGCTCATGCTCCCCGGCGGTAAAGAACGCACGGAGGAGGAATTCCGCGGCTTGCTTGAGAAGTCGGGCTTCACAATGACACGTGTCATACCAACGCAGTCGAATGTCTGCATCATCGAGGCCGCAAAGGTATAGCCACGAAAAAACGTCGTGGAACTAAAAAGGAGTGGCTGATCGACGACCACTCCTTTTTCCGGCATTCTTCAGGATTTTCCGGTTAGTGCTTAGTTTTCCCTCTTAGCAGATCGACCGCATGCGCAAGCACCGGTCGGATGATCTCAAAACATTCCTCGACCGCCTTGGGTGAGCCCGGTAGATTTATGATCAGGGTGTTGCCGCGAATGCCGGCCACTCCGCGTGAGAGCATCGACATCGGAGTCTCGTCGGCTGTCTCTCGGCGCATCGCCTCGGCGATTCCCGGTGCTTGCCTCTCGATCACCGCCCGCGTCGCCTCCGGCGTATTGTCCCGTGGAGCAAAGCCGGTCCCGCCGGTCGTCAGGATAAGGTCGATGTCGGCTCTTTCCGTCAAAGCAAAGAGTGTCTGCTCGAGAAATTTAAGGTCATCTGTGACGACGACACGCTCAGCGATCTCGGCATCTACACTTTTTAGTAACTCTACGAGCCTATCGCCCGACGGATCGTCAGCCATCGTTCGTGTATCGCTCACCGTCACAACTGCTGCTCTGATCACTGCCTCACCTTTCTCACCTACGCCGCCGTTACCTCGATCGCAGCCAGCCTCTGCCTGCGTCGGCCATACATAACGCTCATCAGAACGCCAGCAACCACCAGCCCCATTCCACCGATCGAAGCCAGCGACTGCGGCTCTCCAAATATTATCCAGCCTGTCGTGATCGCGTACACCAGACCAGTGTAATTGATGATCGCAACACCCGCGACCGCCTCGCTCTGGAGGGCTCGCGTTAAAAACACCTGGCCAAGCTGTGAAAAGACGCCGATGCAGACAAGGAATACCCAATCCCAGCCGTGCGGCATTTTCCAGTCAAAGAATAACGCTACAAATCCCGCGACGGCACCTACGGCCTGAAAGTGAAATACGATCGTGAGCGGATGCTCCTTCCCGCGCATGCTGCGAACAAGGTTGTACGCCATCCCCGAGCAGAAGGCAGATATGATCCCC
>JBJMGO010000183.1:0-9005 GCA_045807825.1 Pyrinomonadaceae bacterium
CCGAGGACTATCGCCTCGGGATAGTGCTCGGCGACGGCCGCGGCTTTCTCCTTGGCAAGACGAACGACGTAATCCTCCGCACGCTCGTTCTCGCCCTCGGCCTCGTCGATGTCGGCGACGTGCTTTTCAAATTCCCAGCCAACGCTCGTCAATATCTCCGCCCGCCGCGGGCTCCCCGATGCCAATATCAATTTAGGTAGATGAAACATTTCTCAGCGCCCTCCGCGACCACTCTGTGATCTCTGCGTGAAACTCAACTCAGCTCCGACGATGTCGGAACTCGCCCCAGCCGTTCTTCTCATCTAGAATAGTTAAGCAGCGGCAAATCACAAATGGAGCAGCTTTTTGCGGCACTGCCGCAGCTAATAAGAGAGCTTGGAGCGAATCACGCCGTCGAGGAACAGATGGTCTTTGCGGCGTGGAGACGCGTTGCGGGCGATATGCTCAACGAGAGGACAAAGCCGCTCGAGTATTTTGAAAACCGCCTGATCGTAGCCGTCGAGGATCAAAACTGGCAGCGAAACCTCGAGTCCCTCGCCGGCACGATGGTCGCCAAGCTAAACGCCGCCACCGAGCAAGGCACCGTGAAGTACATCGAATTCCGCATCGACAAGAATGCGATCGAGCGGCAGCAAAAACCGAAAGACGAGGTCACGAGCGATGGCGTTCCCGATTCACTCCGCGCCGCCGCCGACCAGATCGCGAGCGAGACCTTGAGAAAGAGCTTCCTCGAAGCCGCCGCCGCGTATCTGAAAGATTAACTTCTTCTTGCTGACAGCCGACGGCTGACAGCTGACAGCTTTATGGACATCCGACAAGTCGCAAAACTGGCCCACCTCGAGATCACCGACGCCGAGGTCGAGATGTACACGCCGCAGATGGCCGACATCGTAAAGTACATCGAGCAGCTCAACGAGATCGATACAGAGAATGTCGAGCCGATGCTCGGCGGCCTAACGACCGAGGGCGAGGCGACGCAGACGATCCGCGAAGATATTCCGCACGACTGTCTCGGTCAAGAGTCTGCTCTCTCGCAAGCACCGTCGGCGGTCGAGGGACATTTTCAGGTACCGAAAGTCCTGTGATGTCGCGAGCCTATATCAGTCTTTGCTCGGTATTGTTGGCCTGTTCCCTGCTCGGCGGCTGCAGCATACCTAGCCTTGAATCCGGGCAGTGTACCGATGCCCGAAATACTCTGCGAGAGTTCTATTCGCGGTACTTTGGGACGGACGCAAGCGTTAGGAGGAATGAACCACAAGTTATCGGCAAATATCTTTCACCAGCATTCAACCTCACAGAGCGTGAGGAGGGATACGCTCCCGCAGTTGATCCTTTTACCCTCTCGACCGAGTTCCCAAAGACATTCAAAGTCGGCACCTGTCAGGCCGATACGATCAATCACGCGATCATTCAGGTGCAGCTTTATTGGCAAGAGGAGCACGGATCAACAAAGGAGACGACGCAGCGCGAGGTCAGCGTCGATGTTATCAAGTCAGAGGATGGCCGCTGGCTGATCGACAACGTTGCAGAAGCCCGCACGAAGTAAGGGCACCGCTTAGCTATTTACAATGTCGATTACGCAAGACATCACCAAGTCCCTCGACGCAGCGGAGGGGCTGAATCCCGAGCTCAACTCGTTCCTCTCGATCGAGCGCGATCACGCGCTCTCAAGAGCAAAGGAGCTAGAACAGAATTCAGACGAACTCCCGCTCAAAGGCGTTGCGATCGCCATCAAGGACAACATCTGCACCAAGGGTCTGCAGACCACATGCGGGTCGCACATTCTGTACAACTATAAGGCCCACTACGACTCGACTGCCGTCGAACGCCTCAACAATGCCGGCGCAGTCGTCGTGGGTAAGACCAACATGGATGAGTTTGCAATGGGCTCGTCGAATGAGACTTCGTTCTTTCGCACGGTCAAAAATCCGTGGGATGTGACACGTGTCCCCGGTGGCAGCTCGGGCGGCTCGGCGGCGGCGGTTGCGTCAGGAGTCGTGCGTGTTGCTCTGGGCAGCGAGACAGGTGGGTCTGTCCGGCAGCCGGCGTCTTTGTGCGGGATCGTCGGCTTCAAGCCGACGTACGGACGCGTGTCGCGGTACGGGCTTGTCGCATTTGCATCGTCGCTCGACCAGATCGGCGTCTTTGGCCAGACGACCAGAGAGGTCGCCGACGTGATGTCAGTCATCAGCGGCCGCGACCCGCACGACGCGACCTCTGCCGACGTCGAGGTGCCCAACTACGCCTCCACTCTCAACCAATCCATCCGGGGGAAGGTCATCGGCATTCCCCGTGAGCTCTTTGGCGAAGGGCTCGATCCTGAGATCCGCGAAAGCGTCCTCGCCGGCATCGAGAATTTCAGAAAGCTCGGAGCCACCACCGTTGACATCGAGCTTCCTCACGGCAAATACGGCATCGCCGTGTACTACATCATCGCGACCGCCGAGGCTTCGTCCAATCTCGCGCGCTTTGACGGAGTCCGCTACGGTTTCCGTGCGGAGGAGGCCCCCGAACTCCGCGCGATGTACTCCAAAACCCGCGAAGAGGGTTTCGGCCCCGAGGTCAAACGCCGCATCATGCTCGGCACATACGTTCTCTCGTCCGGCTACTACGACGCCTACTACGCGAAGGCGCAAAAGGTGAGGAATCTCGTCAAACAGGATTATGCCGCCGCCTTTGCGAAGTGCGACGCCATCGTCACACCCACTAGCCCCAGCGTGGCCTTCAAGATCGGCGAAAAGTCCGAGGACCCGCTCGCGATGTACCTCAACGACATGTACACCGTCTCTGCCAACCTCACCGGCGTCCCCGCGATCAGCGTCCCTTGCGGCCTCAATTCAGAAGGTCTCCCGATCGGCCTCCAGCTCATCGGCGACTTCTGGTCCGAACCGCTCCTCTTCAATCTGGCAAATAAATACGAGGAATCTCACCCGTTGAATGCTCGTCCCTCGGTCTTTGTGTCTTAACTCCTGGATTGTGCATTGTGCATGTGCATCTTGCGTTGGTGAAGCCTACGAAAAAGCCCCATCCCTTGGGCGCCCGGCCGCGCGTCTTTGCCGGGTAACGAGTCGGTGCTACAATCCGAGGAAAATATTCCGCTTCTAATCTTGGAGGAAAACCTGATGTCCCGCACTTCCCTTACGCGCCGCCTGTGCTGCGCCTTGGCCTTTTTGTGTCTCACAGCCGGTGCCGCTATGGCGCAAACCGGCGGCACTCGGCTGCTGAGAAATCCGACCGTCAGCGGCGACTCGATCGCATTCGCGTACGCGCAGAATATCTGGATCGTTCCACGCTCGGGCGGCACCGCGAGGCGGGTGACGAGCTTTGCCGGACAAACATCGAATCCGCACTTCTCACCCGACGGCAGGTGGATCGCATTCTCGGGCGAGTACGCCGGCAACCTCGACGTCTATGTCGTCGCCGCCTCGGGTGGCGAGCCAAAACGTCTCACGTGGCATCCCGGCGCCGACACCGTGCAGGGATGGACGCCTGACGGACAGCGGATCATGTTCTCGTCGGCTCGGGCGAGTGCCGCGCCTTCGGCGACGACGCGATTCTGGACGGTAGACGTCAATGGCAGTCTCGAGGAGCCGATGCCGCTACCGCGCGGCAATCAAGGCAAGCTCTCGCCCGACGGGTCGCACATCGCCTACCGCATGAACACCTCATGGGACGAGGAACGCCGCAACTATCGCGGCGGCCAAAATCGTCCGATCTGGATCGTCGATCTAAAGACCTACGACCTCGTCTCGCCGCCGTGGACCGACTCAAAGGAAATGGACCCGGTGTGGGTCGGCAACACCGTCTTTTTTATCTCGGATCGTGACGGCGTGGCGAATGTTTGGTCGTACGATCTCGATTCTAAAAAGCTCGCAGAGGTGACCAAGTTTCGCGATTATGATGTGAAGGCGCTTGATTCGGGTTCGGGAACGATCGTGTTTGAGCAGGCAGGGTACGTTCACGAGCTCGACCCAAAGAGCAGCAAGGAGCACGTCGTGCCTATCACGGTCGCGGGCGATTTCCCATGGATGATGCCGAGTTGGCAGGACGTCTCACGCAACATCACTAACCTCGCGATCTCCCCGACGGGTAAGCGTGTGCTCGTCGAGGCCCGCGGTGAGATCTTTACTATCCCGGCGGAGAAGGGCGACGTTCGCAATCTGACTAATTCATCTGCCGCCGCAGATCGCGATCCCGCGTGGTCACCCGACGGCAAGTCGATCGCCTACTTTAGCGACCGCTCGGGCGAGTACAAGCTCTACATCGAGGACCAGGACGGCCTCAAACCTGCTAAAGACATCACGATCCAAAATCCGAAGCACTACTACACCGTCTCATGGTCGCCGGATTCGAAAAAGATCCTCTGCACGGACACGGACCTGAAGGCATGGGTCATCGACACCACCAATGGCTCAGCCAAGATGGTCGGCCGCGATGCGTGGATGGTGCCCGCGCGGACGATGAATCCAATGTGGAGCCCTGACTCCAAATGGATCGCATACGCTGCACATCTTAATTCACTGTACAGGGCGATCTTCGTGTCCAACGTTGAGACCGGTGAATCCAAGCAGGTCACCGACGGTCTCTCTGACGCGACGTTTCCGGTCTGGGACGCGAGCGGCAAGTATCTTTGGTTCCTTGCGTCGACCGACATGGGTCTAAAGTCGCAGTGGCTCGACATGACGAGCTACGACCATGACGAGAATTTTGGCCTCTACATGGCCGTGCTGAGTAAAAAAGATCCGAGTCCGCTCCTTCCGGAATCCGACGAGGACAAAGGCGTCGGCTCCGGCGCGCCGGCACGTCAGAATCGCGGCGGCGGTGAAGGCGGCGACGCGGCTGGCGGTGATACTCCCGCAGGCGGCGGACCGGCCCCCGTAGGTTTTGGCAGGCAGCGTGGGCCGGTGACTGTAGAGGTCGACTTGGACGGACTCGGCAAGCGGATCCTCGCCGTTCCCGGAATTCCGGAGCGTCAATATTCAGATCTTAAGGCCGGCGGCGACGGCACCGTGTATTACCTCGAGGCACCTTCAGGCGGGGGCGGTGGTGGAGGCTTTGGCGGTGGTGCAGGCGCGACTTTGAACCGCTATCGCGTCAGCGACCGCAAAGCTGTTAGCTTCATTACCGGTGTTGCCGCATACGCGGTCAGCGCGGACGGGCACAAGCTCGTTTATCGCGCGGGCGGGGGCGGAGCCGGTGGACAAGGAGGAGCAGCCCGCGGTGGCACGCCGCCCGCACCTTCTCTATTTGTGGTGGATGCCGACAAACAGCCGCCGACAGCCGGGGCGGGACGTTTGAATTACAGCTTGCGGATGTACCTCGACCGTCGTGAGGAATTCAAGCAGATCTTTAACGAGATGTGGCGCAATGAGCGCGATTATCTCTACGTCCCCAACATGCATGGCACCGACTGGGCAAAGGACAAGGAGATGTACGGGGCGATGCTGCCGTACGTGATGCATCGTGCGGACCTGAATTATCTGATGGACATGATGGGGTCAGAGATCTCGATCGGCCACAGTTACGTTCGCGGCGGCGATATGCCGGACGTGCCCCGTGTCGAGGGAGGCCTTTTGGGAGCGGACTTCACGATCGACAACGGTCGCTACAAGATCACACGCATCTACGACAACGAAAACTGGAATCCCGACCTTCGCTCGCCTCTCGCCGTGCCGGGCGTCAACGTCAATGTCGGCGACTACATCATCGCGATCAATGGCGTCGAGCTGCACGGCAGCGACAATATCTATCGCCTACTCGACGGGACGGCAGAGCGGCAGACGCAGATCACGGTGAACGACAAGCCGTCAATGGACGGAGCGCGTTCGTACACCGTAGTTCCGGTCGCGACGGAGCAGGCGCTTCGCACGCGTGCGTGGGTCGAGGCAAATAGACGTCTCGTCGACAAACTTTCGGACGGCCAGCTTGCGTACGTCTACCTTCCCAATACAGGCCAGCCCGGCTACACGAGCTTTAACCGGTACTACTTCTCACAGCAGGACAAAAAGGGCGCGATCATCGACGAACGCTTTAACGGCGGCGGCTCGGCGGCGGACTACATCATCGACGTGCTGCAGCGTGATTTCGACGGTTACTTTAACAACGTCGCGGGCGATCGGATGCCATTCACTTCACCTGCGGCGGGAATTTGGGGTCCCAAGGTGATGATCATCAATGAGATGGCGGGCTCCGGCGGCGACCTGATGCCGTGGATGTTCCACCACAGGAATATCGGCACGCTCGTGGGCAAACGCACGTGGGGTGGACTCGTTCACACCGCCGATACGCCGGTGTTTGTCGATGGCGGCAGCGCGATCGCCCCGCGTGGCGGGTTCTTTACACGCGAGAACAAATGGGCCGTCGAGAATGAGGGCATTCCGCCCGACATCGATGTGGAGAACTTCCCTAAGGACGTAATCTCCGGCCACGATCCTCAACTCGAACGCGCGGTCGCAGTCGCGCTCCAGCAACTCAAGGAGCACCCCGTCAACCGCGCGACCAAGGAGCCGCCTTCACCGACGTGGGGCACGAGAAAGCCCTAGACCAAATGCAGAGTGCACAATGCACAATGAAGAAAGGGCGAGCACAATGCTCGCCTTTTCTTTTCGTAATACTGCTGATTGCTGACGGCTGACGGCTGATGGCTAACGCCTGACTACTGACGGCTTCTTCCAACCTACTGTGCCAACCGCAGA
This sequence comes from Pyrinomonadaceae bacterium, assembly GCA_045807825.1. Taxonomy (GTDB): domain Bacteria; phylum Acidobacteriota; class Blastocatellia; order Pyrinomonadales; family Pyrinomonadaceae; genus OLB17. The sequence continues at coordinate 6,696 of JBJMGO010000183.1, forward strand.
TGCGATATATCTGGCTTTGGCTGGGGAGCAGCCGTCGCGGCCGGGAGGATGTTTTTCCAGCGGGTGCCGTCGTGGAGGATGCGTTGGATCTCCTGGACCGGCAGCGGCTTTGAGAAGAGGTAACCCTGCCCGTATTCGCAGCCGAGGATCTTGAGCTGGTGAAATTGGTGTATAGACTCGATCCCCTCGGCGACCACCTTGAGCCGGAGAGCTTTCGCGAGGGCAATAACGGTGCGAACGATCTCGCCATTCTCGGTGTTCTCCTCCATCGCGGAGACGAAGGAGCGGTCGACCTTCAACTGGTCGATCGGGAAACGGTGCAAGTAACTCAAGCTCGAATATCCGGTACCAAAATCGTCGATCGAGATCTGCACGCCCGTTTCCTTGATCTGCTTGAGCATTGAGATCGCGGCCTCGGCGTTGTCCATGACGGCGCTTTCTGTGAGCTCGAGCTTTAGCGACGAGGGCGAAATTCCCGTCTCATTGATGACCGTCGTGATCTGCTCAACAAGCGCCGGATGTCCAAAGTGCTTGCCCGAGAGATTTACCGCGACCGACAGCGGCCGGGCTCCGCCGAGTTCCTTTTGCCACTTCACAACCTGTTGGCAGGCGGAATGGAGGATCTGCACGGTCATCGGGATGATCAGGCCTGTAGCCTCGGAGATCGGAATAAATTCATTTGGCGGCACGAGCCCGCGCTGCGGGTGGTTCCAGCGGACCAGTGCTTCGAATCCGGTTAGGCTCGCCGTGTCGAGAGCGATGATCGGCTGGTAAAAAAGCTCAAACTCATTACGCTCTATCGCAAATCGCAGGTCCGTTTCGAGCTGCAGCCGCGTGACCGCACGGATGTGCATCTTTTGATCGAAGATGACGTAATTCTCGTTGTTATCCTTTGAGTAGTACATCGCGATGTCCGCATCGCGAAGGATGTCCTCAGCCTCGGGATAACGCGAATTGCCGTACGCGATGCCGATCTTAGCGGACGTGAATACTTGTCGTCCGTCTAACGTGTACGGCTCGCTCAGCCGCTTGGCAAGCCTGTCGGCAAAACCGGTGGCCTCATCGCGGCTAAGCAGGTCTGTCAAGATCACGCCAAACTTATCGCCCGAGAATCGAGCGACCATGTCTTCGTCCCGGATCATGCTCGCGAGCCTCTTCGCCACATTCTTGATCAGCCGATCGCCAAGCGAATGTCCGAGCGAATCGTTGATCGTCTTAAAGCTTCGGAGGTCCAGGAACAGTACCGCGAAGTTGATCTCGGTATTCTCCTTGGTCTTTTGGAGCAGATCCTTGAGAGTATCAAGAAAATAGTTGCGATTCGGCAGACCTGTCAGCGCGTCGTGATAAGCCGCGTGGCGAAACCTCTCATGGCTCTGCTGCAAGGCTGAACTCGATCGCTCAAGCTCGCCAACGTAATGCTGCAGTTCCTTGACATGCTGCTCAGCCTGTTCCGCACGCTCGCTTTCCGCTTGCTTCGAGCGGTCCACTTCCTGCTTTAGCGCGGCTACGAATCGGCGAAACGTCAGGTAGATCACGCCGCAAAAGATAATGACAGCTGCGAACAGGTAGAGATTGATCTGGTCCAGGGCCTTGACCACGATGCCCGCGACCACGCCACCAGTCATGTAAATAACGAGGCCGTTAAGACAGTTGTCTGACCAGAGCTTCCCGAACGAGACTTCTTTCTTTATTGAAGTGAAGAATGCGACGAGTACCGAGTTTGCAAAGAAAAGTGATAGTGACAATACCGCCAGCAGCCAGACAAGCGTAGGCATATCACTCGCACTTCGGCGCAGGACAAGCTCGACATCTCCAAAGATAAAGTGGGTCGCGCGGTATGCGAAGAAGACCGACATCGCGGCAAAGCAGACGTTCATGAGGATCGTCTTGCCCCTTATGGTCAGCCCCTGGCGGAGGATGTTCATCGACGCGAGGAAGGTCTCGACCACTGCAAGCAGTAGAGCTATCCGTCCGCCATACATCAGGAATGTAAGGATTATCAACCCGTCCGAGATCGTGAAGTGGATGTTCGCCCGCGGCAGCTGGATCCGGAGATAGCAGCTGCAAAAGATCGTCAGTAGGGCGATCGTGGCCACGCCCGGACTGATCTCATTAGGGCCGATCCCCATGACCGCCCAGATCACCGCCGCAAGCGCAAACGGCACAACCAGTGCGACAAAGAGATTGACGGATTTTTCCTTAGAGAGAAATAACATCTCGATCGGAGATAACGTGGTGAGTGGGTTAACGCGAGCCAGGAAGGCCGTTCGGCAGGCGTCGAAGAGCCGAATAGAACATTCGGCAGATGTA
>JBJMGO010000184.1:0-8989 GCA_045807825.1 Pyrinomonadaceae bacterium
CCGCCACCTGCTGCAGCTCTGTCAAAATGAACTGCGGGATGATCAGCGTCCCGCCGAGGAATCCCGTCTCCGCCACATCCGCAATCCTGCCGTCGATGATGACCGAGGTGTCGAGGACCTTGTAGTCACGCTTGAGGCTCTTATCCGAGAAAATGCCGCCGAGGGCGCTGAGGTCGAGATAATCGCCCTTGGCCGCGCCGACCATGAGGCCGACGTAACCCATAAAAAACGCGAGCGAGATAGTCAGAAAGGTCTGCATCTCGGCAGAGACCGCCGCTTCTTTCTGGATGGAGATGAGCACCCCGATGAGGAACGCACCCGTGATACCCAGGATCGAGCCGATCGCGGCACCGATCAGCGTCTTCAGGCTCGCCCGCCTGACACGCATCTCGAAACCGATCACCAGCAGCGCGATCACGATCGCGAGCAGCGTCGACAGCAGCCGGCGCATTTCCACGCTGCCGCCGAAGTTACCAAGTCCAAAGCGTTCTGTTCTCTCGAAGGGATTTAGGAGATAGCCGAGCAGCATCAGCAGCCCGACGAACGCGATCCGGAGGATAAGTACGTCCACTTTCATCGCAGAACGGATTTTAGCACAGGTCACAACCCATTTTGGGCAACTTACGAATGCAGGTCATAGCACCCTTTCTCTTTATATGTATAATGGCCCGCATGCTCCGTATCACATGGATCGGTTTCCGAACGGGCCAGCGTGGGTTCGAACCAAAAGGGACTATTAACAAGGGCTCCGTGTGAAATGAGGCAGCGAGTGAGAGCGACCGCCAGGTCCCTCATGCCCCGGAGTTGTATATGAAAAAACTATTTCTGATGAGTGCCCTGGCACTGTTGTCGATCTTCCCGGCTTTAGGTCAAGCGACAGGCGGGCAAGGCAAACTCAATAATAAAAGCGAAGCAGGAATTCGACAGGTGGTTGCCGACTTTATGGCGGCGTGGAATCAGCACGATGCAAAGGCATTCTCCATGGTGTTTGCTCCGGACGCTGAATTCACAAATGTTCTCGGGGTAAGTGCGGCCGGCCGCGATGAGATCGAAAGGTTTCACGCCCCTCGTTTTACAACCACTTTTAAGAATAGTCACCAGACGATGACCGACACGCGCACCAGGTTTATCAAATCCGACGTCGCGGCCGTAGATGTGAGATGGGAAATGACCGGAGCGACCGACACCGCCGGTAACACCATCCCTTTGAGGAAAGGTCTCCTAAATTTTGTGATGGTGAGGGCCCACAATAACTGGGTTATCGCAGTCATGCACAATATGAATCTCCCGACCGGTCCATAAACCAATCACTCGAATCTCATGTTCGTACACGCGGGGTAAATGGGGCGTGGGGCCGGGAGGCGTTCTGAGCGAGCAAACGGCGGTGCAGTTAGGAATCGCAGGTGTGACCCCGTCGGGTTCTCTTCTGGCGGGCTAGTCCTGTCGATGCGTGGAGACAAACTGATTTCCGACTCTAAGGTAGTGTGGTGCCCTGGAGAAATCTCGTTCGCCCATGGATCAGTTCGTCCCTTTCGGGGACGCGTCATATTTGCACGAATTATCGTCGGGTTGCACCCGACGCTATTGAATGTGTCCGCGCTGGGGACGAGTGCAACAAGGCAGCGGCGATGAGTGCCGCGGCCTTTTGTTTGGACGCAGCTCACGCGCTGACGAGACAAGAAACGGGTTAGGTTTAGTGGACGTCGGCGAGTTCGACGGTGGGGGTGACGCTGTGGTGGAGGTCGGATTGGTCGGTGAAGATGTTGGCGCCGGACTCGAGGAATGCCTCGATGCTTTCGTGGTCGACCGGGCGGGAGAAGAGGTAGCCCTGGCCCATGCGACATCCGAGCTGGCGGAGTTTGTCTAGTTGTGCCGGGGTCTCGATGCCCTCGGCAACGACCTCGATACCGAGATTCTCGCCGAGCATGAGGATCGTCTTGACGATGGCACCGCTCTTTGCATTGTCCTCCATCACGCGGATAAAGGAACGGTCGATCTTGAGCCTCTCGAACGGGAACTTTTGCAGGTAGCTGAGGCTGGAATATCCGGTGCCAAAGTCATCGGTGGAGAGATCTACGCCGAGGCGGTCGAGGTCGCACAGGACCTTAAGCGAGCGTTCGCTGTGCTCCATGACGGTGCTCTCGGTGACCTCGAGCTTGAGGTGGCACGGCTTTATGCCCGACTCCTCGATGATCTCCTTGATCCGTCTTACAAGCGACGGATGCACGAGTTGCTTGGCCGAGAGATTGACGCTCACCGAGAGGTCGAGGCCAAAGCGTCGTCGCCATTCGGCGACCTGGCGGCAGGATTCGGCGGTGATCCATTCGCCTATCGGGACGATGAGTCCGGTCTCCTCGGCCACGTGGATAAACTCGTCCGGAGTGACGAGCCCGTGCACGGGATGCCGCCAGCGAATGAGTGCCTCAAATTCTGTTACGCCGCCCGTCTCGAGATCGACGATCGGTTGGTAAAGCACCTCGAATTCGTTTCGCTCGACAGCGTGGCGGAGGTCGGTCTCGACCTGCAGGAGATTCATGTTGCGGACATGCATCTCGTCGTCAAAGATCTCGTAACGGGCCTTGCCGGCCTCCTTTGCACGGTACATCGCGGCGTCAGCGTCACGTAGAAAGTCCTCGGCCGTGCGTGCGGCACTGCCGTAAGAAAGGGTGACGCCGATCGACGCGGTCGTGAAGACCTCGTAATTGTCGATGCGGAAGGGAGCCGAGATGCGGTTCTGCAGGCGTTCGGCAACAGCGGAGACCTCGTCCTGAGTTCCGGTGCGGTTGAGCAGGATCGTGAATTCGTCACCACCAAGACGAGCGACGACGTCACCCGGACGAACGCCGGCACGCAGCCTTTCGCCGATCCCGACGAGCAGCTTGTCACCCACCGCATGACCGAGGCTGTCGTTGATCACCTTAAAGCGGTCGAGATCGAGGAAGAGCACCGCAAAGCGCGCGTACTCACTCCCCTGAGAACGTTCGATCGCGTGCTCGAGGTGCGTCATGAATTGGACGCGATTCGGCAGGTCGGTGAGTGTGTCGTGCAGGGCGTAGTGACGCAGGCGTTCCTCGGCCATGCTCCGCTCGGTGATGTCGCGGAAGCATGCGACGCGGCCGATAGGCGTGTCGCCGAGATACTGCGGCTGCGATACGCGCTCGATGATACGGCCGTCCTTTAACTGGAGGAGCTCCGAAAAGACCTTGTCTTTTGCCTCGTAGGTCTCGCGCAAGTTTTTGATGAAGCTATCGGGATCGACCAACTGCTCTGTAATGTGACTAACAAGCACATCGCCGAGCTTGTCCTCGATGACACCGGGCGGGACGGCCCACATCTCGCTGAACTTCTGGTTCGCCGTGACGATCTCGCGATCGAGGCTCATCACGACGATACCGTCGGCCGTGGACTCGAATGTCGTCGCAAACAGCGACAGCGCCTCGTGCAGAGACGATTCGGCACGGCGGCGTGCCGTGATATCGCGGCCAAGACCTTGAACGCCAACCGGCAAGCCCTCAGGCGAGACGATGAGACGTGTGCTGAGCTCGAGCGTGACTCGTTCGCCGGCCTTTGAGATGATCTCAAGCTCGTACGTTGTCGGCCGCTCGTCACCCAGCTTCTTGACCGTCATTGTGCGGGCTGCGTCGACAAATTCCGGAGCGACGACGTCGACGAGGTTCATTTGGAGAGCCTCCTCGCGCGTGTAGCCCGTGATCAGCTCTCCCGCACGATTGATAGAGGTGAAATTACCCTGGAGGTCATGCGTATAGATGAGGTCGTTGGCATTCTCAAACAGGTCGCGATACTGCTCCTCGCTTTTGCGGAGGGCTTCCTCGGCCAATTTTCGCTCGGTGATGTCACGGGCGATGCCCTGCACCGCGATGGGCTCGCCGTCGAGAAGAATGGCGCTGCTGTTCACCTCAAGAGTGATTATGGTGCCGTCCTTGCGGCGGCAGTCGAGCTCATAAACGGCCTGGGGCGACTCGCCCGAGATCTTTTTATTGAGGCTCTCCCGGACGAGGCCCTGATGCTCCGGCGCGACGATGTCCGCGACGTTGAGCTTGAGTGCCTCGTCGTTCGAGTAGCCGAGCACACGCTCGGCGACCCCGTTTATCGAGAGGTAATTTCCCGCGAGGTCGTGAACGTAAATGATGTCGTTCGCATTCTCGTAAAGCTGGCGGTAACGAGCCTCGCTGTCCTTGATGGCATTGTCGGCGCGTTTGCGTTCGGTGATGTCCTGCCACATCACCATCCCGGCGAAGATAGCGCCCGTCTCGTCATGGACGGGCAGTACGTTGATCTGAAGCGTATAGGTGCCGTCGTCGTACTCGAGGCTGACCTTCTCGCCATTGAGGGCGTTGCGGTAGTGCGGAGCCCACTCGGTCGAGATCTCGGCGGGGAAGACGTCGAAGAGGGTTTTCCCCTCGAACATGTCCTGCGTCCAGCCGCGGTCTTTCAGCTGTTCGCCGTCGGCGAGGCTGTAGCGAAATTCGTGGTCGAAAAGCAGAACGGCAGTGCCAGGGATCGTACGGGCAAGAGTGCGGTAGAGCTTTTCGCGTTTTTGCAGTTCCTGCTTGGCCAGACGCCGCTGCGTGACGTCTATGATGACGCCCTGCCAACAGAGAGGATCGCCATTCGCGTCCTTGATAAAGCAGCTGCGGTCGTGGACCCAGATGATGCTGCCGTCGGCGCGGATCACGCGATACTCGAAATCGACGTTGTTGCCGTCCCGCATGGCGGCGCGAGTGGTGTCGAGGACCTCATCCTTATCATCAGGATGGATGATGCGGTCCCAGATCTCGGGATCGTTTTGCCAATCTTCCAATGGATAGCCAAACGCCTCGAAGCTCGGGCTGATGTACAACGGGCGATGCGGCGGCCGCGGCGTCACCGCGTAGAACATCACCGGGAGGTTCTCGATGTAACGCCGGAACGGTGCGTCGGCCTCTGCGCGGGGGGTAGGTCGGCGTGCGGCTTTTAGTGAGTTATTTGCCATGGGCGGGCGGGATGCTGTGGTGGTCCGGTACCGACATAAGGACAGAGCTGGGCCTTATAACTTGGGCGAGACTTTGTACCGGGAGCGCGGTTCCTGGGGCGGCTGTGGGAAGCCGAATAGAACCTCACAGCGATACTAACATGTTTTAACATCACCGCCAACACCTTTTTAGAGAGGGCGGAAGCTCTGAAATGAAGTAAACTTTGGCTCAATTTGTTATGAAAAAAGCTCTTTTCGTCGCCGCTCTCTCTTTACTCGCGATCTCGGCCCTCGGGCAGACAATGCCAGCCGGTGCGGACCCGGTGCTGTGGGCAAAAGCATTGAAGATCCATCGCAAAGCGATCGTCGTCGACGGTCACAACGACATTCCTTCACCAATGACGGATGATGATTTTGACCTTGCGACATCGTCAAAAGGAATGATCCATGCCACAGACGGGACGCCTTATCACTCTGACCTTGAGAGATTCAAGGCGAGCGGTCTGACCGGTGAATTCTTCTCCATCTACGTAGGCGGTGATACCTGGAAGGCGGGGCACGCAATGCCGCGTGCGATGGATATGATCGACGCGACGTACCGCCAGATAGAGCGCCACCCTGATCAACTCACGCAGTGCACTACCGCCAACGAGATCCGTTGGGCAAAACGCCGCGGGAAGATGTGCGTATTGATGGGAATTGAGGGCGGTTACGCGATCGAGAATTCGCTGTCTGCGCTTCGCGAATTTTACCGGCTCGGTGTGCGCTACATGACGCTGACACACAACGTGACACACGACTGGGCAGACGCTCACCATGACACGCCAAAGAACAACGGCCTCTCGGATTTTGGTAAGGATGTCGTGCGGGAGATGAATAGGCTGGGGATGTTCATCGACATCTCGCACGTCTCGGAAAAGGTGATGAATGATGTCCTCGACGTCTCGACCGCACCGATCATCGCATCGCATTCGTCCGCACGAGCACTCAACGATCACACGCGTAACATCTCGGACGACGTTCTCCGCCGCATCACGAGGAACGGCGGCGTGGTGATGGTGAATTTTTACCCATCATTCCTCGACGCCCGCACCAACAAAGAGGAGAACGACCGCAGTGCTCGCCTCAAGCCGCAGATCGATGCGTTGAAGGCGCAGTACAAGAACGACATCAAGGGCTACAACGTCGCGATGGCCAAGCTCTACGCCGACAACCCGATATATGTCACGCCTTACACACGCATAGTCGATCACATCGATCACATCAAGGAGATCGCCGGGATCGATCACGTCGGCATTGGCTCGGATTTTGACGGCGTGCCGTTCCTGCCTGCAGGAATGAACGGTGCCGAGGACTTGCCGCTCGTGACGTACGAGATGTTGAGACGCGGGTATTCGGAAACTGACATTCGCAAAGTGCTTGGCGAGAACCTCCTCCGCGCGATGTCGCAGATGGAAAGAGTGGCAGGCAATCGGCAGATCAGCGGACAAGGCAGTCTGAAGCGCATAGAGCTGCCGAAAACTTCTAAATGACACTTGCTTGACTGGCCGCATCAGTAGACGTATAAGTTAACGATCCCATAATTCTGCTAACGGTGTTGTTGCCTTCGGATAACCCCGTTCCAAGTTCTCGTTAGGAGGCAGCGAATGAGATTGTCTAAAGGCTTGTACGTAGGTGGGTACATAGGTGGATTCTTGATGTCCGCCGTCTTCTTTTCCATAGCGCCGGTACCCGAGCGGCAGGTAACGTTGGCCGTGATCTGTCAGATGCTCGGATGGGTCTGCCTGATCGGCGTGGCGAGCCTGTGGTGTCACCTTTATTACAAGGCTTGGGAGGCGATACAGGATGGGTACGCCCGGACGACGCCGGCTAAGGCGGTTGGTTTTCTTTTCATCCCATTCTTTATGGCGTATTGGTGGTTCCAGGCGATCTGGGGATGGGCGAAGGATTATAACGCGTACATCGACCGCCATAGTATTGCGGCCCCGCGTGTGTCGGAGGGACTTTTTCTGGCCGAGGTGATATCGCGGCTCTGCTGGATCATTCCTGTGGTTAACGTCATCGCGATCCTTGTGACCTTGATCCTAAATCCGATCATGATGGCCAAGATCTGCAACGCGGTTAACGCTCTTCATCTGGGTGAGGAGCAGGGTGAGATCGTCCCCGCAGTTCAGCAGGTATGACGCCCTACAATATGACGAGCGGAGGTCTGATAGATTTCGGCACGTGGGCGGGTGTTACAGCACGTCACGCGAAGGATGAAGCCAGTTGCGATCTTGTTCTTGTCTGTATGCGTTCTCAGCACGGCGTGCTCGCGCTCGGCGGCCAACAACGCCGCCGGCAGCCATCGCACAGGCGGCAACAGTGACGTCGGCGGTGATCAAACTGCGGCTCAGGCTCCGGCCAATACACCGACTCCGGCACCGACACCAGATCCGCTTGCCGCCATTCAAAAGCTCACCGCCGATCTTGGGACAGCGCTCGCGCAGGGAAACGCGGACCAGCTTGACGCGATTCTGTCCGACGGCTACCTGCACATCAACGATAACGGTCAGCTCGTCACAAAGCCCGACATCACCTCTGGCGTGCGCAGCGGCACGGTCAAGTTTGACTCGGTCAACATTCAGGAAGTGAACATTCGTGTGTACGGCGATGCGGCGGTGGTGAATGCGATATTTATGGGCACCAACGCGGCGAATGGCGGGAGCTCGAATGTTCAGGATCGCGTGACGCTGGTCGCAGACCGCGAGGGCGATAATTGGCGATTCGTCAGCGGACAAACCACGCCGACACATCCGGTAGCCCAGAGCGGAAACACCAAATCCGGAGCGGCAGGCGGCATGGGTCAGGGCGGCAACAGCGGGATCATGGGCTCCGGCGGCACGGGCACGGGCACAGGAACCGGGGCTGGCGGCGGCTCACAGCAAAGCGGGCCCGGTGGATCGCAGGGTACGCAAGGCGGTTCCGGTGGCACCTCGGGCGGCACGACGGGCGGACCCGGCGGCAGGTAGCGAAAGTAAGGAGCGGCCGTAGGGCAGCTTTTTTTGACCTCGTTTCGAGCGGTCTGAAAAGAAATATATCTTGACTTCTACTCTAGGTTGCGGGTACAACTCTCCGTAAGCCGTCCCAGAACAATATAGCCGAGGGTAGACGCGTCATTGGATGCCGCGTGCGACTGTTTTCCTCTTGCCTGCATCCCGAGACCATCTAGGAGAGAAAATGAAAAGATTGATAGTTATATTGATAATGCTGGCGGGTACCGTCGCCGCACAGGACTCGAAGATCACCCGTAAGGACATCGTTGACACGATGGAGGACGCCGACAGCTTTGGGAAGACGGTGAATTTTTTGGGCGTTCTGCGAGGCGGTTCCGTAATTCTCGACCAAACGTGCGTTTTTACGCCGGAGGATCAGGTCCAGCCGGAGGACCGCTGTGAAAAGATCTTGGATACATCCGCACTTTTAGTGTACGACGAGAGGAATCTCGGCAGCATCACGCTTCCTGGAAACACCTTCAAGACAAATATGTACATGATCCCGTCTCATTTCATCAATTACGAGTTCTTTAACGACACCGGTGTTCAGGTGAATAACGCAAGGTTTGGCTACACGCCCTACATAACCATCGAGAGCCCCGCCCTCAATGATCCGCGGGCAGTTGACCCTATTACGAATGCACCGCTCGCGGGCAAGCTGGATATCAACCTTAGCGCTGCTCGCAATATTACCCGTTCACTGGCCATCGGCGAGTTTGTGAATGACGGCTTCACGTATTCACGTGCCTTCATTGCCGGAATAACGAAGCCCGGTTTGGTGGGCATGGGCGTGCCTCTCGACGTATCCGATAAGATGTTTCGCCAGCCGATGACCATCAGGATGAACATCCGCGGTAGGGTCCGTCATATCGACTTTGCTCAGGTGTTTTACGCTATAAGGATAATGGGGAATTAAAGGTAACTAAACGCTAACGAAAATGGCGGCCGAGGCCGCCTTTTCGCATTCGGATTTAGGCGGGAG
>JBJMGO010000185.1:0-6805 GCA_045807825.1 Pyrinomonadaceae bacterium
CGTGATGCTTGTAAATCCGGGTGAGGCGTTCAGGTCCGAGGGCACTTTGCGTTCTGTTCAGATGGCGGACGAGATCGGCGGTGCCGGTAAGGGCTATCGTCTGCTCGACACCGACGCGGTAATTGGCGTCAACACTTCCGGCGGTCTGCTAATGGACGACTCCGGCCACAGCCTCGGTATCATCACTACGACTCCCGACGTCAAAGGGCGGAACATCGCCGTTCCACTGAGCTCCGTCCTAGGCATGATCCGCTCGGCACAGTCCCCAACCGCGGTCGCACCGGCTGCAGGCAAATCGCCCGAGCCGATAGCGTCGACTACGCCCTTTCCCATTCCTCAAACAAGTGTGCAAATGCCGCAGCGTGGTGTCACGCCATTGACTCCCGCAGGGCCAGGATCGGTGGTGGTCAAGCCAAAGACTCCAGCCGAGGTGCTTGCTGCATCCAAGACTGTCTTCGTGATGAGCGATACGGTAGGATTCAAGCCGGACCAGCTCGTCAATGCCCTTAGCAAACAAAAGGAATTTCCGGGCTTCGGCCTCAGCTTTGTTAATGAGCGTGACCTCGGCGATCTCATCCTCGAGATCGATCACATCGTCTTTACGTGGAAATACACCTTCAAGCTCTACAGCCAGCGGCTCGGTGTAGTGGTCGCCACCGGCGACCGGATCATCTGGGACGGCAATCTAGGCGCCGACGCCATGGCCGAGCGCGTCGTTGAGAAGCTCAAGATCGCCCGCGGACCGCAACCGGCTGCTAAGCCTGAAGCAAAACCCGAGGAAAAGAAGGAAGCGGACAGAAAGAAGACGACCTAACTCCGAAGGCCCGTCACGTCTCCAGCATCATCCGCCGCCAGATAGGCGATCGTTAGGATTTTGGGTATAAAGTATCTCGAGATCTTGGCGGCGAGGCTCTTTGGGAGAAACTATGCTCAAAATCACTCTCTGGATCGCGGTCGCTGCCGCGATCGTGCTCGCCTCGCCGTCCATCTTTGCTCAGTCTGCAAAAACCGACAAGATCAAGGCCGACATTCAGAAGGTCAGCGTCCATGGCGACATAACGGTTATCCGCTCTGATGATCAATGGTTCTACGGTGCGGTCGAGCAGCTCGACAGCACGTCATTTACGATCTACGATATCGAGCAAAAACAGAGGGTCAACTTTAGCTACGATCAGGTAAAAAAGGTCTTCAAAGGCTACGGAGACGGTGCCGCACTGCGCCGGGATGCTCGTGGTCACCGTATCCCGCCAAGCCGCCATCGGACCGGTCTGTTGATCGGCGGAGCCGTCATTGCGGCTGTGCTGATCATCGCAGTAGTCACCCTTAAAAAAGACTGATCACAGTCTATCCAACCTCCCGCCATCCGCTCGTACCGCGGCTCCCTGGACAAATTGCGCATCATCGGACGCGAGGTACGCGATGGTTGCGGCAATGTCCTCGGCTTTGCCGACGTCGGACATATTGATGGTCTCGAGGCCGGCTTTGACGTTCGGATTCTCCCAGAGCATGGGCGTATCGATCGCACCGGGGAGAATGGCGTTGACGCGAATTCCCATCGGCTTGCCCTCGATCGCAGCCGAGCGCGTAAGCGACACGAGCGCGGCTTTTGCTGCGGCGTAAGAGGCGACATTCGGTGTCGTCTCGATCGCGTGGATACTCGATACGTTGACTATCGCACTGCCCTTTTTCATGACTCCAAAGGCGTGCTTTGTAAAGAAGAATGCTCCGAGCAGATCAACGTGCAGGATCCGCAGCCAGTCCTCCTCCGTGTGCTCCGTGATGGGTTTAAAGACCATCAATCCGGCATTATTTACCACGACATCCAAACGGCTAAATTTGTTCATCGCCGTCTCAACAGCGGAATTTACCTGATCTTCCTTTGAAACATCGCAAACGGTTGCGACAGCATCGGGAGCACCTGCTTGTTTGACATCACCGGCGGCGGTGTCAGCTTTGTCCCCTTTGAGATCCGCGATGACCACTCTGCAGCCTTCTGATCCGAGGCGTTTTGCGGTCGCTAGTCCGATACCGCTCGCTGAGCCGGTAACGATGGCCACCTTGTCTTGAAATCTCATGGTTGTCTCCCTTGCGACTGCGTATCGTTGGCTGCCGATGCGTCCACCTGACGATGATCGCCCGCCTCCTCGCGAAGCTTTTTCGCCCAATAGTCGTCGTACTCCTGCGGCATCACGACCGGCACCTGCAGGCACTGGCTCTGCGTGGGCAGCACGTCCCGCCAGTCCGTGATGAGCTTTTTGTAGGCCTCGCCAACCGGTCGCATCTTGCGATCGAGGTCGTACAGGCCGACTTTGTCGACGATGTGGTTGTCCTCTCTTAGAGCCGAGCCCCAATCCATCTGGTCTGTCAGCGAATACCACGTAAAGCCCACGACCGGCACGCCGTCATTGCGAACACGTAAGACATTCGCCCATTCCTTCCACAGCCATCGCACCGCGTCATCGCCGCCCTCGCCCTCACGGAGGTTGGTCTCCGTATGCATCACCGGGATCCGATACCTGTCGTAGTACTGCCACGTGATCTCCGCGTATCCGAAGATCTCGCCCGACGGCTGTGTCGTACCGTCCTCGCAGACACGATGTTCGTTGGTGATGTAGTAGTCGTTGCCCATGATGCAGTGGTGCTTCATGCGGTTTGAGAGGAAGAAATGATAGTCGTCCCTCGTCATTCCGTTATCCATTAGGAACTCATACATCTCCGACTCTATCCGTCGACCGTAATTGAGATCGAGCGACAGGAACCGCCGCGCGTTCATCGTCTCCGCAGGGCCGATCGCCTTGGGATTTTCCGCATGAAAATACTCCGACGATTCGCTCTGAACAAAGATCGCGTCAGGCCTGACGTCAACGATCTCCTGCATTGCTAGAACGTTGCCTTTGACGATGTTCTTGAGAGCACGAACAAACGTGTCATCGCCTGTAAGCTGCTCATTCCACCAGCCGTATTTCGCTGAGAATGTCGCCGTGATGTACATCTCGTTGACGGGCGTGTAGAGCTGTATCCACGGGTACCGCTCGGCGAAGGCACGTGCGTATTTTGCGAAAAGTGCAGGGAAGTCGTCGTTCTGAAAGTTCCCGATCCAGTCCGGTACGCCAAAATGGCAAAGGTCCGCGATCGGTGCGATCTGGCGCTTTTTGAGATCGCCGAATACCTGATCGGAGAATTCCCAATCGTACTTGTCGGCCGCCGTGTAAACCTTGTACAGCGGGACGCCATAACGCAGGAATCTAACCCCTAGGTCCTCCACGAGATCAAAGTCCTCACGCCAACGATCGAAATGCCCGCACTTCAACATTTCGCAAACGCGAGTGCGGCCGTGATCGATCGTGGGCGAGCTGTTCTCGATACCTGTGGCAAAAAGGAATGGTGGTGTCAGCGTCATCGGCAAAAGCAGGAGTTGACGCAAGAATGCGGCTGAAACGCAGTTACTACCGTATTCTCGTGTACATCGTCCGACACCATTGATTGCGGACGTTTTTTGGTGTTAATGTGGGACTAGATCTATCAGCTTGAATGGCACTCGTCAGTTTCGGCACCGGAATCCACATTCGCTCTACCTTGGTTATCGCTGCGCTTGTGCTGCTGTCGACCCTTGCCGCCGCGGCTCAGGAGCCGGTCGTCGTACAGCCCGGCGCACCCGGTCAGCCTACCAAGACCCTGCCGTCAAACACGCACGGACAGCTGCCGCCTACAAGGCAAAAAGATGTCGAGTTTATGCAGGGGATGATCATGCATCACTCGCAAGCGGTGGAGATGACGGCGTTGATCCCGACGCACTCGACCAACAAGGAGCTCCGTCTTCTCGGCGATCGAATAAGCCACTCTCAGGCCGACGAGATCCGTTTCATGAGGCGATGGCTGATCACACGGGGCCAGCCTACAGAAATGAAGATGGACATGTCATCAGGCATGGACATGGGCTCTATGGGCGGCATGAACATGTCGCAGCCGATGCTGATGCCCGGCATGCTCACGCCGCAGCAGATGGAGGCCCTCCGTAATGCAAAGGGCAAAGAATTCGACCGTCTCTTTCTCGAGGGAATGATCCAGCACCACGGCGGTGCTCTCACGATGGTCAAGGACCTTTACGAAAATGCCGGGGCCGGCGAGGATGCCGAATTATTTACATTTACGACTGATGTCGACAGCGGCCAACGGGCCGAGATCAGGATCATGCAAGGAATGCTGGATAAGCTCAAATAGGGGAAAAACAATGGATCGCCTATCTAAGTCAATGTTTCGTTTTGTTTTATTGTCATTGCTCACATTCGCGGCCGTCGCCGCATATGGGCAGACACCTTCGCCGACACCGTCAGGTCCGCCGCCCGACCCGTTCGCACCGCAGTCGGCACCGCCGCTGCCTGCTGGAATGACCGGTTCAAACACGAGCGATCCGCGATTCAAGCTCACGCCCGGCCTATATAACGCGGGCGAGACCTCGATGGGGCTCAAGCATTTGAACTTCATGAAGAAGCCTGACGCTTTCCAGCTTGGCACGAGCGATCCAAACGATCCGAGAGTTGCCAGGACCTTGACTGGCGTCCTCGGCGTGCCCGATCCATCCAAAATGGGGCCGGGAACGAGGATGGTCCTCTCGCAGCTCGCGTTTGCGAATTCGGACATCGCTTTTCAGGGCAAGCACCTCTTTCAGGGCAATTTCTACGGCGTCAGCATCTGGGACATCTCCGATCCGGCAAAGGCAAAGATCGTCACGACGATGGTCTGTCCGGGCGGTCAGGGCGACGTTTCGGTTTACAAGAATTTGATGTTCATGTCGGTTGAGATGGACAACGGCCGTGTCGATTGCGGCACGCAGTTCTTCCCCGTGTCGGCAACGGGCCCGGCCGCGGAGAAGGACCGCTTCCGCGGCGTCCGAATATTCGACATTTCCGACATACAGCATCCAAAGCAGGTCGCCGCGATACAGACCTGCCGCGGCTCGCACACTCATACGCTCGTTTTGGATCCGAATGATCCCAATAACGTTTACATCTACGTCTCCGAGACCTCGCACCTGCGCTCGAGTCAAGAGCTGGCCGGATGCACCGGGGATATGAAGAATCCTGATCCAAACTCGCCATTCTTCAAGATCGACGTGATTAAGGTCCCGGTGAAGGCACCCAGCGAGGCGAAGATCGTCACCAGTCCGCGTATCTTCATGGACCCCAATAACGGCGGCATCGCCGGTATCTCGAGCGCCGCAACACACGGTACGGGCAAGCCGACGCCGACCGACCAGTGCCACGATATAACCGCTTATCCCGCCATCGGTCTCGCCGCCGGCGCATGCGAGGGCAACGGGATCCTGCTCGACATCCGCGACCCAGCGAATCCAAAACGCGTCGACGCCGTGAATGATCCAAACTATTCGTACTGGCACTCGGCGACGTTCTCGAATGACGGCAAAAAGGTCGTCTTCACGGACGAGTGGGGCGGCGGCCTGGGTGCGCGCTGTCGGCCTAATGACCCGAACGTCTGGGGTGCCGACTCGATCTTTACGATCAACAACAACAAGTTGAATTTTGTGAGCTACTACAAGATGCCCG
The DNA here is from genome assembly GCA_045807825.1 of Pyrinomonadaceae bacterium. GTDB lineage: Bacteria > Acidobacteriota > Blastocatellia > Pyrinomonadales > Pyrinomonadaceae > OLB17. Next base: position 5,565 of record JBJMGO010000185.1, read on the forward strand.
CCGCGCAGGGCGACACCGAGAATTGCGTCGCACACAACGGCTCGCTCATTCCCGTTCCCGGACGCGACATCATGGTGCAGGCTTGGTATCAGGGCGGCGTCTCGGTGATGGACTTTACCGACGCAAAGAACCCGCACGAGATCGCGTACTTTGACCGTGGTCCGATCGATCCTAATTCGCTCGTGCTCGGCGGCTCGTGGTCGGCGTACTGGTACAACGGCCACATCTACTCGTCCGAGATCGCACGCGGCCTCGACATGTTTGACCTCGTGCCGTCGCAGTTCCTGACGCAAAACGAGATCGAAGCCGCGCGAAGCGTCCACGTCGCCGAGCTCAACGTCCAGGACCAGCAGCGTATCGATTGGCCAAAGAATCGTGCCGCCGGTCTCGCCTACATCGACCAGCTAGAGCGTTCGCACGCACTGACCGCCGATCAACTCGCCGACCTTCGCAAAGCCGTCAAAGCCGACAAGCTCGATCAGGACCAGCTAGCGAAGATGAAGTCACTACTCCAAAGCGCGGCAACCGCCGCCAATGCCGGCGACGCCCGCCGCATCCAAACCCTCGAGGAGATCATCTCCACTGCAAGGATGTAAATCGCTTCTTAGAGGCAGAACTCAACAGGCCGCGGCACTCGCCGCGGCCTCTTTTGTGCTAGATTTGCCGTAGCTTGAAAGGCATCTGGAAATATCTCGCCTCGATCGTCACGATCACGCTGCTGACCCTCCTGATCCTTCCACTCAGGGAACATGTCAATTCGACGACCGTCAGCTTGGCGTTTCTTTTAGCGGTGCTCCTTATCGCGACGCTTTTCGGCAGTCGGCCCGCGCTTTTGACGTCGCTCCTGGCGGCGTTCTCGTTCAATTTCTTTTTCCTGCGGCCATACTACACCCTCACGATCGATGAGCCGGAGAATTGGGTGTCGGTAGCTGTCTTCCTCATCGTCGCACTGACAGTCGGCCAACTATCCGCCACGGCAAAAAGGCGTGCAGAGGTCGCGGAGAAGCTGTACGCCGATCTTCAAACCGCCTTCGAACAAGCTAGCGAGGCAGAGGCGATACGGCGAAGCGAGAAGCTGAAATCCGCCTTACTCGACGCCGTGACGCATGACCTTCGGACGCCGCTCACATCGATCAAGGCCGCGACGACGATGCTCATTCAAGAGCAAAACGCGATCCACACCACTCTCGACAGCCACGCTCAGACGGACCTGCTCGAGGTGATAGATGAGGAGACCGACC
>JBJMGO010000186.1:0-4490 GCA_045807825.1 Pyrinomonadaceae bacterium
AATTTAGTTCGTATCAATTTTAATATCTTTGGGAGCTATGTTCTCGAATACCTTGTAAACAATAGGGCTTGTTTTGATTGACTCTTTAATTGCCCGACGTTGCTCTTCAGTCGCATCATCTCGAAATGTGATTGCTATCGCCTCATGATTGTTTGCCTGGCTCGGAAGAAGACGAGAAACACTCCAAATGCCATCCTTATCTTTCCGTCCACGTCCATCTGCTCTTTCGTCAGAGATGAAACCATTGTCAAACTGCTCTACCTGTCTGTCGGTCGTTCCAGCGTTAAAATAGACGACTAGAGAAGCAGTAGCCTCCGGGCCTAATTTTTTCACTTCAACTTTTTTGGACTCGGTTAGTGAACAAGTCACCGAGAGAAAACCACAAATAATACTGAGTGTTAGAATAACCCTCATTTTCATAGACTTTCTCTGATTCTATTTTGGGGCCACAACGTGCGGGAAGAATGGGGTCAGGCCTACGATTTACGATTCATGGCTAAGCTTATTACTTTTCACCGCAGTATATACGATGTAGGCGCTTACGGAGGCGGCGGCTACTGCTTCTTGAGGCGTTTTGCGGAGCCCTCGGCGGTGCGGTAGATGAGGATGACGACGCCTATGGCGGTGCCGACGAGGATGCCTGCGCGGCGGATGAGCGCGAGCGAGATGCCCTGGCCGGTTGCGTTGAGCACGCCGGTTGACGCGCCGAGGTGGAGGGTCTTTGCGATGAGGCCGTTGCCGCCCTCGTAGACGCCGATCGTGCCGGGGATGAAGCCGAAGACGGCGTTGATGACCTTTGTGAGGCTCTCGATGATGAAGGCGTTAGCGACGTTTGGCTCCTCGCCGATAAAGCCGAGAACGAAGTAAACCTCGAGGACGCTGAGCATATGCACCACGACGCTCGTGAAAAAGATCAGGAAAAAATCGCTTCGGCGGTCGTGGTAAAACTGGAAGACATTCTTCTCCACATCGCGGATCGCGTCGGTGTGCTTTACGACGAAGCCGGGTGCCCATCCGCGACGCTCGAGGAATCGGATCACGTGCGAAAAGGGCTCGGGCTTTTTTAGCAACGAGACGACGAAGACGACGAACGCGAGGAAAAATACCACGACGATGGCGAAGAGGACCTTGTTCATCGCGGAGCCGGCGGAGCCGAATTTGGCGAGGAGGACGGCGACGCCCGCGAGCACCATCATCACGACGGTGATGTAGTAGAGGATGTTGTCGAGGATCACGGCCGAGGCACTCTGCGTGATGGGAGTGTTGCGGCGAAGTAGCACTGTCTTTGTAGCGTCGCCGACGAATGGGCCCAAGAAGGTGAAGAAGTTCACAGCCTCGCCGCCGATGCGTGCGAAAAGCGCGCTGCGGTAGTTGAAGTTGCGATGCTCAGGCGCGACCGCCATGTACATGCTGAACGCGCGGCAGCAGTGGCGAAGAAGATTCAACCCAATGACGAGGAGAATTCCCCAGCCGGCGTGCACGATTGACTGCTCGATCTGCGGCCAATGACCGTAAACGAGCCAGATCAGCAGTGTGAGACCGACGAGAAAAAGTGCGGCGTGCGTCGCGAGCCAGGCTTTGGAGACCGGTTTACGCGGGCGTTGCGGCTCGATGGCGGATTCGTCCGGGTAAAGGTAGTTCTCGCTCTCCATCTGGGAAAGGGAGAGTATATCGTGTCGGGGATTGGACGGCACGGAACGCTGCGATCGGATCTCTGTGTTCTCTGCGAACTCTGCGTTAAAGTAACCTCAACGCAGAGGCCGCAGAGTCGGACGCAGAGAACGCAGAGACCGCAGAGTTAGTTAAGTATTATCTGCGATGAGTTGTGATCTCGACAAGGCGCTGGAGGCCCGTGGTGAGATCGCCCGTTATGTGAACGCGAAGCGCGCGGCGGCCGCGGTCGAGGAGGACCTGAAAGTCGCCTCTCGCCTGTGCGGCCTTGACGACACCAAACGTGTACTTCTGTCCCGGCACCTGCAGGTCCGCGGGATCGTCGCAAGTGATCTGGAGAAAGACGCCGTTGTTCCCGCCGCCCTTGTAGGCCTGGCCGGTCGAGTGGAGGAATCGCGGTCCAAATCCCAGACATGTCGCGCATCCGTATTGGCGAAGCACATTCGCACGAATGGCCTCGAGCATGCGTTCGTGCTCGGGCGTCATCTCGATGTAGGCGAGCAGGCCAAAGTAATCGCCCTCGCCGATCTTGTCGAGGTGCGAGCGGAGCTTGGCGGCAGGCTTCTCCCCCGCGAGCTGCGACGCATATTCGTCGCTGGTGTAGAGCTTGAAATTCTCATCGTCTATGAAAGAACTTTCATCCGGCAGGCTGCCGGTCTCCTCGTACTGGTCCGTGAGCTTGCGGGCCTCGATCTTTGCCGCCTCAACGTCGGGCTGGTTAAATGGGTTGATCGCCATCACCGATCCGGCAACCGCGGTGGCAAACTCCCAGCGGAAGAATTCCTGCCCAAGATTGTCGATGCTCGGCAGCTCGATACGCACGGCCGGGTGACCGGCGGCGGTCATCTCCTCATAGCGACGGTCCATGTCCTCGTTGTCTGTGAGCGACAGGAACGCAAAGACGCGGTCATTCGAATACGTCTCGACAACAGGTTCGCGATCGACGGGGATCACGGCCTTACCGCTCTTGCCGGTCGACTCCGCGATCAACTGCTCGAGCCACGCACCGAGGTCGTGGATCTCAGAGGAGGTAAAGATGGTGAGCTTGTCCTTCTTCGCACGCTGGCAGACGCCCAGAAGGAGGCCGAGCATCGCTGCGGCGTTAGTGGTCGGGTCGCCCTCGCGACACGCGGCGACCATTTCATTGGAGTTCCGAAGGAAGCTCTCGACCTCGAGACCCATCGCCGCCGCCGCTGTGACGCCAAAAGCCGACAGAGCGGAGAACCGCCCGCCGATCGTGGAGTCGCCGTAGAATATATGGCGGAAATTGTCGCCCTTTGCGACCTGCTCCATCTTTGAGCCGGGATCTGTGATCGCGACAAATTGTTTGCCTGCATTCTCGCGGCCGACCTTCTCGGCGAGGCGCTCAAAGAAATACTGTTTGAAGATGTTCGGCTCCAAGGTCGAGCCCGACTTGCTGGCGACGATAAAGAGCGTCTTCTCAATGTTGATCATCGCCTCCACCGCTCGCACCTGTGCGGGATCGGTCGAGTCGAGAATGTGGAACTGCGTCCTGCCGAATGTCATCGACAGCACCTCAGGGCAAAGTGACGACCCGCCCATGCCCATCAACAGCACGCGCTCAAAACCCGCAATGTCCGTGTAAAAGTCGCGGTACTTCTGCGCGTCTGCCAGCTGGACATCGACGACGTCCAGCCAGCCCAGCCATTTGGCTTCGTCCTCGTCCGACCACACGCTGGCGTCCTTTTGCCAGACACGTGCAACCTTGTTCTGGTCCTGCCATTCGGCGACAGAGGCGTCGAGCTGTTGCTGCAATTGGTCTGGAAGCGAGTATCTGAAGTTGTTGAGCATAATTTTATGGTCCCTGATCGTCAGATCGGTGATCTAAGAAAACACCTCGAGCTTGTAAAAGTCGAGGAGCTGCCATACGTTGTTCGTCGTCGTTGTTAATATTAGTATACGAATATCATTTCGATAACTTTGGAAATCAAGGAGCACCAGTGATCCGGACAAAATATCTATCTCTCCTAGTCGCCGCAGGCCTTTGTGCGGCCGCGTGCCAAAAGGCGGCGAACACGAGCAACAACGGTACTTCGACATCGAACGTCACCGTTACGTCCGCGGCGAATACTAGCGCGAATTCATCATCTGCTGCAAAAGACGCCACGGCAAATGACCCGGGTAACTTCAACGGTTCGCCGACAGAGGTTTACAAGGCCGCCTACACGGCCCGTAAAAACTGTGACATCGACGGCCTAAAAAAGGTCATGGCAAAGGACCTGCTCGGCTACATGGACAAGATGGCAAAGGTAGATAAAAAGTCCACGGACGAGGAGCTAAAAGAACTTTGCAGCACTCCGCAGGCCTCCACCGAGCAGGCCCGGAACGAAAAGATCGACGGTGATCATGCCTCGATCGAGTATCTCGACGAGGAGAACAAATGGGAGCGAATGGACTTCGTTCGGGAGGATGGCGTCTGGAAAATGAGCATCGGTGCACCCGGCGAGGCACCGCCTGATCTTAAAGACGACAAGGACGATAATCGTTCGTGATGACGCGTGGCAGCTTCATGTGTAATGAGGCGAGGAGATATAGATATGCTAAACAAGAAATTCCTGTTGTCAGCCCCGATCTTTGTCTTGGTGCTCGTTCTAGGCGTCTCTGCTCTCGACACGGTCCACACTCCGGCGAAAGGCAGCGCCGAGCGGAATGCCATCATGGATGGCTTGCGAGCGGAGTATAAGAAGATGAGCGGACCCGACGACAGGGCGTTTCGGGGCGCGATCACATTCAACGTGACCTTTCTAAAAGTCCACAACGGCTGGGCGTGGATCTACGCTGAACCGCAGTCCACTGAC
>JBJMGO010000187.1:0-2691 GCA_045807825.1 Pyrinomonadaceae bacterium
ACCTAACGGTCGGACGTGGAGACGCTAACGCACACGTAAGAGGCAACTATGTACACCGATCGCGATCACTCGCCACTCCACCCGCCATAGGCGAAATCCATCCATTCGTGAGTGCGGACCTATTTTCGGTCCGTTGTATAACTGTCGCCCGCGGCACTTCGCGTGGCGGGTCGGTGTCCCGTACAAAAAATTCGACTAGATCAGAATGCGATCAAACTTTAAAAATCCGCTTGCAACTTCCTCGGTGCTTTTGTTTAGTGCGAGCCGCTCCGCATATACTTTGATTTGAAGCGGCCTTTATGCCGCTTCGCGTATTTATGGCCTTTTGGCGTAGGAAAAAAGAGAGCACTTCGGTGTTGGGGCTGGACCGGTCGATCGAGGAGCTGAAGGCTGAGGAGGCGGCGGCGGAGAGGGAATTGAGCGTGCGGTTTAACCGGGCGATCGAGAAGACCCGCGACACGCTTAACACGCGGCTCGATACGATATTCGAGGGGCGAAAGACGATTGACGACGCCTTTCTCGACGAGCTGGAGGAGATGCTCATCTCGACCGACATCGGCGTCGCGACGACGCTGTCCGTCATCGAGAACGTCAGGAAGGGCGTTTCGCGGGCCGAGATCCGCGACCTCGCCGCACTCAAGGCAGCAATTAAAAAGGAGCTGCTCGACATTCTGAATCACGCCACCGAGCGCGGCGTCGCCGACGAACGCAGCGTCGACGAGTCCATCAAGCCGTACGTCCTGATGGTCGTCGGCGTCAACGGCGTCGGCAAAACGACCACTATCGGCAAGCTCGCCCAGCGAATAAAGAACGAGGGGAACGACGTCCTCATCTGCGCCGCGGATACGTTCAGGGCGGCGGCCAGCGATCAGCTTGAGATCTGGGCCACGCGAGCAGGCGTCGAGATAGTGCAGCAAAAGAGCGGCACCGACCCGGCGGCTGTCCTATTTGACGCACTCGCAGCCGCGAAGGCACGCGATTCCGACGTTCTGATCGTCGACACGGCCGGCCGCCTGCATAACAAAGCCAACCTCATGGCCGAGCTAGAAAAAATGAAACGCATCGCCGCCCGCGAGGTCGCCGGTGCACCGCACGAGACGCTTCTTGTGATCGACGCCGTCACCGGCCAAAACGGCCTCGAGCAGGCACGGCAGTTCATGAAGACCGCTGACGTCACCGGCGTCGTTCTCACAAAACTCGACGGCACCGCAAAAGGCGGCATCGCCGTCGCCATAGCCAAAGACCTCAAGATTCCGATAAGATACGTCGGCATCGGCGAACAAGTCGACGACCTCATGGTCTTCGACGCCGAGAATTACGTGAATGGGCTATTTAACTGACACTGTTCGTACTTCGTTATTCGCTCTTAGCTATTCCGGAGTAGCAGCTCCGAAATAACGAATAACTGATAGCGAATAATGAATAATCTTTCGGATGAGGCCGCAGAGACATTTGGAAGCAAATGCAGCAGACCAAGCCATGATGCAGAGGGCTCTCGATCTCGCCGCGCGGGGAATTGGGCTTGTCAGCCCCAATCCGCTCGTTGGGTGCGTGATCACCGACGCGAACGGTGACGTCATTGGCGAGGGGTTTTACCGCAAGGACGAGGTCACGCATGCCGAGGTGCTCGCGCTTCAGCAGGCTGGTGAGAGAGCTCGCGACGGGACAGCGTATGTTTCGCTCGAGCCGCACGATCATCAGGGGCAGACTTCGCCCTGCACGGATGCGCTTATCAACGCCGGTATTGCCAGAGTCGTTTGTCCGATCGACGACCCGAATCCACTTGTGTCGGGACGAGGATTTAAAAAACATCGCGACGCGGGTGTCGAGGTCGTGACCGGCGTACTCGCTGATGAGGCACGGCGGCAGAATGAGAAATTCATCTGCTGGCACGAGAAGCAGCGGCCGTTCGTGCACCTCAAGCTCGCGATGTCGCTCGACGGCCGTATCTCGCTCGGGCCGAGTGTCTCGACGGCTCTGTCGGGCCGCGATGCATTGCGGCGGGTTCATGAGCTGCGGCACGAGCATGACGCTATCCTCGTTGGCGGGAATACTGCTGCCATCGATGACCCTTCGTTGACGGACCGGAGTGGTGTGGACAGGCGTCGGCCGCTTGTGCGCGTCGTGCTCGACAACAGCCTTCAAATCCGCGAGACATCAAAGCTCGTTACCAATGCGGGCGAGGTGCCGACGCTTGTATTCACCAATTCGCGTGACGAGGCAAAGGTTGGGAACTTGAGAGCGGCCGGTGTCGAGGTCATTGAGCTGGAGATCGGCGGACGAGATCTTAGAGCAGTACTCCAAGAGCTGCGAAATCGCGAGCTCCAGAGCGTGCTTGTCGAGGGTGGATCCGAGATCGCGGGGGCGTTCGTCGACGCAAAGCTTGTGGACAAGGTGACGTTCATCTACGCACCGATCATCATCGGTGGTCGCACCGCTCCCAACGCGATAGGCGGCAGCGGTGCGGAGTCGCTCACGACAGCGATGAAGCTTACCGACATTGCCATTCGTCCCGTCGGTGAGGACATCGAGCTGACCGGCTACCCAACTTTCTAAATGCAGCACAGACCCAAGCGGTCGCTCGGCCAGAATTTCCTTCGAGATGCTTCAGTCTCGCAGCGGATCGTCGATGCCCTCGACCTCAAGCCCGGCGAACCGATCATTGAGATCGGCCCAGGCGAAGGTGCCTTA
>JBJMGO010000188.1:0-8544 GCA_045807825.1 Pyrinomonadaceae bacterium
CTGCGGCACGAGCTTGATAGTCTTTGCCGCAATTATCAGCAGCGCAAGACCGAGAAAAATGAGAAAAGCAGCACCGATGCCCAGCATTTGTTTGACTCCTTAGGATGGCAAATTCAGGTTGAATATAGCACAGGCGGATGTTGCTGCCCCTTGGAGTAAAACGATGAGCTGTGCCGAACGTGGATTTGGGACGCGCGTTAGGGATTGCTGTCCAGGATCTCAATGTCCTGCTCAAGGAGGGATCTATATGTCTCGGCCTGTTCCAATGAATGCTGCGACGCCTGGCCGCGAGCTCGGCGGTAGCAGCCGATCAGCCACGTGAGAGCCTTGCGATATTTCTCAGCCATCGAACGGGCTTTTCGACGAAGGGCGCTTGTACGGCCTTTCGTCAGCCAGTTAGTCATGGCCCTGTAGTGGTTATCGGAGGCCGCGCCGGCCTCGTCCTTGAGATCAGAGCATTCCTGTTGCACTGCGGAATAGTACATTTTGTTTGTCCGCAAAACAACCTCCGACAAGGCAGATCGCCGAGGAGCGGCTTCTGCTGGAGCCTTCAGTTATAATCTCGATGATGACGGTGACTTTGGAAGACATTAGGGAGGCTCGTGAGCGGCTGCAGGGCGTGATCGTGCCGACGCCGATCATTCAAGACGGCAAGCTGTCGGCGGAGATCGGCGCGAGGGCGAGTCTAAAGGCCGAGAGCCTGCAGATGGGCGGGTCGTTCAAGATCCGAGGGGCTTTCAATAAGATCTCACAGTTGTCGGAGGAAGAGCGCGTCCGGGGTGTGATCGCGGCATCAGCGGGAAATCACGCTCAGGGCGTCGCGCTTGCCGCAAAGATCCTCGGCGTAAAGGCCATCATTGTTTGTCCGGAATTCGCTCCTCTAACCAAGATCAACGCGACAAAAAGTTTAGGCGCCGAGGTCATCCTGAATGGCAGTCTTTTAGACGAGTCGATCGCCTTCTCGCGGGAGCTTGCGGCGGAGCATGGCTACACGATGGTGCACGCTTTTGATGACGAAAAGATCATCACAGGCCAGGGCACCATCGGTCTCGAGATCCTCGATGCGGAGCCCGATACGACGACGATCGTCGTTCCCATCGGCGGCGGCGGCCTGATGTCGGGCATCTCGACCGCGGCGAAAGCGATCAACCCCAACATCAGAATGATCGGCGTGCAGGCGGAGAATTCGTCTTGGGTAAAGCGGTCATTTCAGGCGGGGCGGCCGGTGGACGCGGTGTTCGTCCCGACCATCGCCGACGGTATCGCGGTCAAGCGGCCTGGCGAGGTAACGCTGCCGATCCTGCGCGAGAATGTCGACGAGATCATCGAGGTGTCGGACGATGAGATCGCGCGGGGGATATTCTTCGCGTCACAAAACAATCGCCTCGTCGTGGAGGGCGGCGGCGCAGCGGCCCTCGCGGCATTGCTCGCAAAAAAAATAAAGATCTCGCCTGACGAGAGGGTGAACGTAGTCATCAGCGGGGGAAATATCGATGCCAATCTTCTGGCCCGCGTTCTCGAGCAGGTGCTCGTGCGTCAGGGCCGCTACGTGATGATCAAGATGCTCGTGCTGGACCGTCCGGGTTCGCTTGCGGGAGCCCTTGACGCTGTCGCCGAGGCCGGTGGGAATGTCATTGAAGTCTTCCATCGTCGTGCGATGTGGCTGGCTCCCTTGGGGCGCGTTGGCATCGAGATGCTGCTCGAGGTCCGCGACGAATCGCATGCACAAGATGTCATTCAGCACCTGCGCGAAAAAGGATATTCACCCGAGCGCGAAGGGCAGGTCGATTGGGCGGAGTAAGAAAGGACGTAACCACGAAATTACACGAAATGACACTAAAAAAGCTTCATGAGATGGGATCGCCTTTCGTGCTATTTAGTGTGCTTTCGTGGTTACCTCTTTATCTCCGGTTCAGGTTTTCGTCGTAGAGCTGCTTGTAGATGCGGTAGTTTGTCATCACTTTGAAGACGTAGTTTTTCGTCTCCGCAAAGCCGATCTCCGAAGCAAAAATACCGGATTCCTGTGGCTTCGTGTGCGAAAGCCAACGGGCGGCGTTGTCGTCTCCGCCGTTGTAGCTCGCTGCGATCGCCTCGTAAAGTGTGCCGAATTCTCGCTGCAGGTCGGCAATGTTCTCACAGGCGATAGCGATGTTTATTTTCGGGTCGTAGAGGTCCTCAGGCTTGAGGTGCGGGTAGCCCGCTTTGACGTTGTACTTAAGAGCCGTGTCGATCGTCTGCTGCAAGAGACCACGCGCGGCCGAGGAGGATTTAGCATTAGGGTTAAATGTGCTTTCCTGCTTCATTAACGCGAGTACGAATCGCGGGTCTATGTGACGAGGTTTTGCGGCGGTGAGGATCTCGGACCGGAAGGCTGCAGGGAAATCTGATGTATTGGCCGAGGAGACCTGCACCGTGGCCTGTACGGTTTTCCCTGAGATCCGATCAGCCGCTTCCCAGCCCCAGTAGGATCCTGGAGTACGGGCTATCGCGTTGTAAATCGCCGCGGCTTCTGTCTTCTTGCCTTGTCTTTCAAGAGCGAATCCCCGTAGATACTTGACTTCGTCAAGGCTCGTGAACGACCCCGCGAATCTCGCCTGTGCCTGCATCAACGCAGCCGTCGCTTCGGCATCGCGCCATGCCTCGCGGTATATCTGCATCCTCAGTCGAGCGTGGAGGGCGTTAGTCTCCGTGGCACTACGCGGGAATCTTGATCGAGTCTTGTCAACCCAGTCATCCGCCTCCTTGTAGCGGCCGGCGACGCGGAGTGCGTCTATGGCGTTTACGTAGGCGTTCTCAACGCGTTCACCCTGCGGGTACATCACTGTGTACTGGATCCACAGGCGTGCGGCGTCGTCATTCTTGCCGATGCGGAGGTTGCAGGATGCGTCGAAATAGAGTCCCTCGCGCCCATCCTTTGTCGAGGGGAACTCACGCGAAACGCGGTCCATGTACGGCACGCATTGCGCGTAGCTGCGTTCCCAGTAGTAGGAGCGGCCCATCATAAAAAGAGCCGCAGGCGCCGATCCGTCGTTCGGATAATTGTCGAGGATCTTTTGAAAATGCTCACGCGCCCGAGGGAATAGCCGGTTGTCGAAATAGATCCTCCCGCGCGAGAGATGCTCAGAGGCCGTGAGCGTCACAAGACGTCCATCCGCGGTACGGCTCGAGCGGTCTTTTTGAACCAGCTCTCTCAGAGCAGCGTCGGACTGGGAGAACGCGATGTTTAACGGCGCGAGCAAAACCGCGAGGACGATCAGGGCCTTTTTCATAACAAATTGATACCGCAGGAGGGTAAGCCGGCTAACGGCCAATCTTACAGCCTTTATGAAGCTCTGACAACAGCATTCGTTGCGTGCAAAGACGATGTCGCCGCCCGCAACCTTCTCTGCTATTATTCGTTATTACGAATATGAGCCCTTGTCGAAATTGCGGGAATATCAACGCTGCCGAGGCGGTGTTTTGCAGATCTTGCGGCACAAAGCTCGCGATCGGAGCTCCCGAGCGGCAGCCGATGGTGCAGAGCCAGTTCGATCTGCCGACTCCGCGGCCATATTCCTGGAAGACGGACGAATTAGCCACAACCAATAAAGCTCGCGGCACAATGCCGATCCTCGACAGCGGCACAAGAGAGGTTGGGCTCACGCAGGCGCAACCTCAGTTTGTAACAGCGTTTCGCTGTCCAAACTGCAGCACGCACTATCCGCCTGTACTTGAGAGAAAGATCTCGACGGCTGGATGGATAACTTTCGCGGTGCTGCTGGTTACGGTGTTCCCGCTATTCTGGATCGGGCTTTTGATCAAAGAAGATGTGCCGGTTTGTCAGGTTTGCCAGGCCAAGCTCGCGGTTGGCCCCTACCGGTAATAATAACCCGCAGGGTGCTGGATCTTTACGTCAGGGTTGCTGCTCGTTATGTTTATGGGATGGTAGCCCTTTTTCATGTGCGTGGATAGATACGTGAGGGCAAACTGTCTGCTCAGTGTCATCTGAAGATCGCCAAAAAATGGGCCGAAGCTCGGCAAGTCGGTAATACCATTGCCAAAGGCGCGGCCGCCGGTCTGCTCGGACAATTTCTGCAGAGCTCCAAGCGCGGCGAAACCCAGCGTCGAAGTTCCGCCCTGTGTCCGCTCCGTCGCCCAGTAAAAGGAGTAGACTGCGACACTGCGCTTCTGAGCCTTGAGGATCGCTTGCTCCAGGTCAAAGCTCTGTGTGATGGACGCTAGATTAAGGCCGTTGCTGGTATCCAGACCATCCGAAAACAAGAGGATCGCACGCCGCCCGGCAGGTATCGCGTCAAATCGTGGAAGGATCGCACTTACGCCTTCGTAGGGACTAGACGGCGCGTTCGAGGCCGAGCTAGTGACGACTCGCAGGCTCTTTGCCGCGATCTCTGGATCCTCGATCCATTTCTGAACGACCGACGGTGTACCCGCGCGGAGGTATGCGACCATCACACGCGTGCCGCGAGGCAGCGTCTGGATAAAATTCCTAATGTCCTTGAGCTGATTGTTGAAACTTGAGGAGAGGTCCTCCTGAATGAGGATCGCGATTGAGAGCGGAGTGTCCTCAACGCTTCTGATCGAGACGATCTGCTGCGGATCGTTGTCCTCTTCTACAGAGAGGGTTTCGACCTGGACATACTCCTCGGCCCGCCGGTCCTTTAGCTCCTTCCTGGTAAAGATCGAGATGGGGACCGTGACGGTACGGACCTTCTGCTTTGGCTGAGAAGGGGACTCTGTTTGTGCTATGGCCTGCAAGGAGAGCAGCAGCAAGGCCAGGCAGAGCAGCAGGCGAGCTTTCATAACCTAATGAATGGTAATACATTTAGCGGAATTTGCTAAGAGATTTATCCCGGAGGCCTGCGCTAGACTCTAGAGACGCCTGGCATGCATGACATCACAGAAAAAGAACTCGCCTACGGCCGCAAGCTGAGGATCGGAGCGATCGCTGCTCCGCTCGCGCTTCTGCTCGTGCCGGCGGTGATCACGATCGTGCTGATGCTGGTCGCGGCAGGCAGCCCGCCGACTGCTGCAGTGATCTTGTTTTTGGGGTTCGTTGCGACCACCATCGGGTTCTTATCGGGCATCGGGATCTCGCTCTTCCTTACATACAAACGCACTAGGTGGACCCGTGAAATGCGGGAGCGGATCGCGGCAGATGGGATCCGGGCTGAGGAGATCGAGTGGTTCTATGCCGAGATGAAGCCCAGCGAGAAACGTGCACTCAGAGATATCACAGCCCGCGATCTGCTTCTCGGTGACGCATATCGCGAGACGCTTGCGTCACGTCTCACCGCGACCCGTATCATCCGCAACTCACGTCGCGAGCTGTCGATGGCAAAGAAGAGGCAGAATTCACTCAAGCAGCTCCGCAGTGCGAGGAGCAGCGACTTTCAGGCACAAATTGGCGACGACATCACAAAGATCAGTAACATCCACAACGAAGCTTGCGAAATGCTTGCCGAGGCTGAATCGCGCCTCGCGATGATCGAGGCGGCAGCGAGCCGTTCAGGAGGTTTGGCTGATAACGAGCTTGCTCTCAAGAAGCTCACCGCCCGAGCCAACGAACTTCCACTCGCACTCGAATCCGCCAAGGTCGCCGACGAGATCCGCGACGAGCTTGAAAAGCACGGACTCGAGCCCGCACTAAACGAAAAGGACGTCGAATAGACGTCCTTTTTCTTCTCAGAGAAATTTTGGCGACCGATACCGCGATAACCGTCCGAACGAATGAATTGAACCTGTAGTTTACAGGTGGGTGGCCTACTGTCCCTTTCGAAACAAAGCCCGCGTCTATGGTGACTTCCCGTAGGTCGTCACACCGACTAAACAGGCATCAGCCTCCCGTCATTCATGTGTTGGCTCAATTGTTATTGCGTCCAAAAACGAGGAACGCAGTCAGTCTGTCGCCACAAAAAGTCTATCACTTTGGAGGGATGCGAAGGAAGGTAATTCTCACGTGTCGCTAGAGAATGTGTTAGCCGCTAGCCTCTACCCGCCAGCTACTAGCAAAAGGACTGCCTTACTGATCTACGCGGACCACCTGTGTGTCAACGTCGCGGTTTTTTAGAAGTTTGTCGAGCATCTCTGAGCACTCGGAACTGCGGGTCGCGAGCTGAGCATCAACCTGAGCTTGCGAGTGGCGGAGTTGGTAAAACTCATCCGCGATGTGGAGGGCAGCAAGGATCGCGACCTTTAGCGAGTCTACGGTGAGTGTGCCAGACGAGATCTCGCGCATTTTGCGATCGACGTATTCGGCCAGCTCCTGGATGTACTCGTTGTCGCCATCGGAGCGGATGCTGTAGGTCTGATTGTAGATCTCGACACGGATCGTTTGTTCCGACATACCGCCTCCTAACTTGCCGCCGCCTGCGCCGCCTCCGGGTCAAGCGCCGTGATCGCGTCGAGCATCGCCTCAACCTTTATTTGGATGATCTCACGCTCCGACATGAGTTCCGCGAGCCGCGCTTCGGTGGACTCGCTATTGCTGCCGACGTCGGCGAGCTGCTGTTTGAGCTGAGTGTTTTCGCGCTCGAGTCTTTCCTTTTCGTCCTTGAGCTTTTTTACGAATTCGATCGTTAGATAGATCTTGTCCTCGAGATGCGAGAACTTTTCCATTCCCGTTAGGCCATTCATGATTGGGACTCCGCGTTCAGTGGCGTTGTGGAAAAGATTATCTGCGCGTTCGACAAAAACTTCAAGTAAAGGGTAAGGGATTCGTCAAAATCGGCGGCTGATTTCTAGCTTCTGCTCGGCGGCTGAGATAAGACGTTCATGTAAAGCTTCAACTTCGTCTTCGATGAGCGTTCGCTCGTCGCTGCGATATTCCAGGCGAATAGTGATCGACCGTTCGTCGTCGGCCAAACCCTTGCCCTCATAAATGTCGACGAATTCCACACTGCGGCAAAGCTCCGCGTCCCGATCGACTATGGCGTTCCGAATCGAGGCGAAGGTGATCGACCGCTTTGCGACGAATGAAACGTCGCGGGTGATCCCCGGGTATTTTGAAAGGGGCTCGTATACCGCCGGATCCGCAGGCTGTGAGAGTGCAGTTTGCAGATCGATCTCGGCGAGATATACGGCTTGACGAAACTTGTAGGTCGCCGCTATCTCGTCGCTCAGGCGCCCAAGCGTGCCGATCTCGTGTCCGTTTAGAGACACGGCGGCAGCCTGTCCTTTGCGGAGGTGCTTAACCTCCGTCGCCGCAAAAGTTATCTGGGTGATATGAGCGGCGTCGAGCGCGGCCTCGACCGCGCCCTTAAGATCGTAGAAATCGAGCTCACGGACCGCCATCGCCTTGCCTTCCTGTACTTCGCTGCCGGTGATGACGACGGTCAGGAGTTCTCGTTCTAGCGGCAACAGATCATCGCTCGATTGAGCGGAAAAGACCTTGCCGATCTCAAACAGCTTGAGATCGCGACGCTGGTGATTGAGATTCAAGCGAATGGCATCGAGCAGGCCAGGCAGCATCGTGGGACGCATGCGCACGGCTCCCTCGATCACGGCGTCCCGGAGCGTGACAAATTTATCTTCAAGCTCATCGGACACCACACCTTGAGCATTGTCAAACACGTTGTCATGCCGCGTGTCAATAAAGCTGTACGAGATAGCCTCGTCGAATCCTAGATCAGCGAGCGCGGTGCGCAGGCGGCGTTTGCGGTGCTCGGTGGCCTGATATTCGCCGGCGGAGTATGCGGGAGGTAATTCGGTGCCGATATTCTCGTATCCGGCGTGCCGGGCGACCTCCTCGACAAGGTCCTCCTCGCTTCCGATGTCGTGCCGCCATGTCGGAGATATGAAGTTTGAGCCATCCGTTGTCGTGATTCCAAGTCGGCCTAAGATCTCGATGCAGCGGTCCTTATCCACTTTGAGCTCGGTGAGACGCTCGGTTGCGGCAGCGATATCGGCCGAGCGAACAAGCACCTCGTCCTGCGGCGTCGGGTAGACATCAACGAATTCACCTGCCTCGCCGCCCGCAAGATCTAGGATCAACTCGGTCGCGCAATCGGACGCCCGTTTGAGGGCACTGATGTCAACGCCTCGTTCGAAGCGGTAGCTGGCCTCAGTCGCGATATTGAGGCGACGCGATGTTGCGCGAATGCTCGCACGGTCGAAATATGCGACCTCAAGGAGAACATTGGTTGTCGTCTCGGTAATGCTTGAGTCGAGGCCGCCGATGACGCCGCCGATCGCGGCCGGTTTTTCCGCGTCACAGATGGCGAGTACGTTGGTATCGAGAATTTTGGCTTCCTCTTTGAGGGTGACGATCTTTTGGCCGTCTTTCGCCCGGCGAACTACGATCCGGCCGCCTGCGAGTTTGTCGCAGTCAAAAGCATGCATTGGCTGACCAAGCTCGAGCATGACGTAGTTTGTGATGTCGGCGACGTTGTTGATAGATCGTTCGCCGACCGCCTCGAGGCGATCGACGAGCCATTGGGGCGAAGGCTCGACCTTCACGCCGCGGATGATCCGTGCAGTGAAGCGGTAGCAGAGATCGGGGTCTTCGATAGTGACGAGACTCGCATCACCCTCCGTCGATGGCACGAC
>JBJMGO010000189.1:0-4588 GCA_045807825.1 Pyrinomonadaceae bacterium
AATCCGGATGCGGGCCCCCCGTCAGTCCGATCGTTTTACCGGCCCACTCCCCAGTCGTCGCGATCTCGACAGGTCCAGGCTTACCAAGCGATGCGTCCCAACATTTGATCTGCGTCGAAGCAGTTGTGGTCGGGATCTTGGAAGTCTCCCACCATGTCGCGGCTCGGAGTGACACTCCATTAAGCACTGCCGAGACCATCTGCCACGGAGGAACGTTCAGAGCAGATGGCTTTGATATCAAAGTTACCCCGCTCGAGAGTTTGTCCGAGGTGACGGTTTGGTTACCGGATCTTACGCCCAAGCCTTTTACCAGTTGTTGGACATCGGCAGGCCCCCCGTTATTTACAAGCTGTCGATTTTTCGGGTCCGTGACCACACTTGAGTTCTGTAGCGCCTTGAGTATCGTGATGAGATCATCCTTGTTGATCTCCAGAGCAAAAAAGTGTTGGCTGACCAGGACGTCATTGTCGATCACGCAACCCAAGGTATTACCATCATTATTGCGGGGAAAATCCTTGCTTCCCGAACCGGGCCACGACGGGGTAGTCACCTGCATGACCAACCCCTCACCTGCATCATTCCAGACAACCATCCCCTTTGAATGACCCCAAGGGGCACCACAGAATTTGGGACAGCCGCTGATTTTGGGAGCATCGTGAAACTGGTCGTTCCATACCACGAAGTGGTAAGACTTTTTATAGACTTCATCAAAGGTCGCACCGATGGGTTCGGTTGTGGTATCTCCCGCACAACCGGCTCCCTGCTGGAGTGTCCGATCATCGCTGCTGGCATAGATAAATTGCTGGCTGAAGCTCTTATAGTTCTGCACAGTTCCGCCAAACCGACAGGCTCTTGTCGCGGTGCCTCCACAGCCGGGAAAGACTTTCGAATTGAGCTTGAAAACGAACCACCAGCTTACCGGGTGTCCTTTTGCCAAGAGCGGGACCGGGGGAGCGGACGGCGTCGTGGAGTAGGCAACAGCGAGGGGCGGCGCCAAGCAAATTGAAAACCAGAGAGCACCGATTGCGACGCGAACGACGGCTTTGAATTGGATTTTTAGCTTCTTAGTTGGCATTGTTAGGACCTCTTGAAATGTCTTTCCGCGGATGCTCTAACCTTCGTACGACGCACTCGAATCAGCCTGATATTCGCCGTGTAAAGCTACGTATCAATCCGGACATCCGGCATTGATCCAATCTTCTATCCGCTGCACGTCGGCATCGGCGATAAACGGGCCGCCGAGAGGCATCCGTCCCGTCGCCGGAAAGCCCTTGCGGAGGTCGATGACCAGATTGGCGGCACTCGCTTTGCCGTTGCCGATAACCTCTGGTTGGATCAGCCTTTTGCCGTGACCTTCCGCTGCAAGAAGTACAGGCTTTGTCGCCCATGAGAAGGACGCGCCGTGACTCGTCAGGTCCGCTTGGCCGTTAGCCACCTCCCAAGCGGTCAAACCGTCATCCAGGATCTTCTTAACGTCAGTGAAGCCTATCTTGGGTGCCATACCAATAACCTCCTAAAGGGTTCGAAGAGCTGAGCAAATTCGCGTCACTGCTCCGCGAGAAACTTGGACATCACATGGCTAACATTCAAGCGTTTCGGACCGACCAGTGTCTTCTGAGTAACATCGTCAGTCACGCGCTTCGTATTGTGACAGCTGAAACAATTGGGTCGATCGAGTTGCGTGAACGATTCCATAGCAGTGCTTGACAACCTGTCTTCTCCCGCAACCATCGCGCCGTCCGCGTCGGTGCTCTGCCCGTCTGCGTTTTGAAACAACATATTCGACCTGAAATCTCGAGAAGGGTTGTCTAGCCAGACCGCGCCGACCAATTGGTAGCTTCGTCGGATATCATCTCTCCCGGGAGAGTCGGCAAGGAACAGATCTCGCATCATCGCATTTACATCGAGGATATCCCCATCCTCCAGCCCGTCTGGCGAAGAGGCGGCCGATTTTGACGCGGAAAACAATCGATACACCGAGGTCTGGACGATCGTGTTCGACGTCCGAAAATGCTGTGATCGCTCGTCGAAACCATTCACAAGATCCTGACCGCTCAACGGAACGTTCGCTCGATCCTCGGTCATTCCACCTTTGAACAGGGGCCAATCCGAGCCTGACACGACCGATCGGGGCGGGGACTGCGGATTCACCAGAGCCGGAGCGTTGTCTCTGATCCCTTGTCCGAGACTGCCTACGTGTTCAAATGTTGACCAGATGAATTCCGGGTGGCCGTCTAAAATAAAAACGACATGCAGGGCCATTAGGGCGACAGTGACCTTGCGGCTAGTGTCAGAAGAAACCAGCACTCCGTTCTTAATGCGTAAGTTTGGCACCCGGGCCTCGGTCGTGAAATGATTCCGGCCGTCTTCCTCGCGCTCAACGATGCGCCACGCCGATTTGAGTTCAATAGAACCCTTCGGGAACTCTAATTTCTCCGGATCCGCATTTAGAAGAGCGTCCTTTGTCAAAAGCCCGCTGTGCTTCAGAAAGTTCGCGAAAACGTCATTTACATGGATACCGTAGAAGATCGGATTGCCATTCTGATCTATCAAGATCCCACGCAGTGGTCCCGCCTGTGTCACTCCGGCGTGTAACGCCGCACGCCCCTGGGGACTTGACTTCTCGTTTGGCTGCTGGATATTCCGGGGAGCCAGATTTAACAGATTTGCGACCTTACCATGCGCGAACTCCTTGGCCGCGGTCGGTCCAAAAAGATCCTCTATTGAGGCGTATTCAAGAAAACGAGGCCTGCCCTGCGAGTCCGGTTGAGTAACAAAAAGGAATGTTTGCCACGACGACTGATAGAAAGGACAATCGGGAGCTGGGTGCGGTGGCGGGTCGTCAAACTTCGGCGAGGGAGTATCGGGTAGCCATGCAGTTTGCGCTTGGATGCATGGTCGATCCTCAGATACGACAGCGCTCGTTGATCTAGGCTGAGGCAGCAAAATGATCAAGAGAGCGTATGCAAGAATGCAACCGGCCGACACAACGAATTTTGCAAAAATTCTCGTCATTATCTCATCCTCTTCCTGCCATTCTGGTCCTCGCCGAGAACTCAGGGACCAGAAGAAAGCCCCGGCGTGGCATGGACACACTATGGACACACTATTTACAAACGCACCAGCCGCCGAAAAAAGTAGTCAATCAAATCACACGTGTCCGATCTTAAGTTGATCTCGTGATACTTCACGTTCGGCTTCGGTGCGTTCTTTATACAAGCCCAAATTTCCGGGAAAGGAGCACCATGACAGAACCAACGAAGGAAGCGAACAACACCGTAGCAGATGCAAATGCTGACACCGCGATCAAAGAATTATCGGACAACCTGGAGCCAAAAGGGCCGCCCGCGTTCATCCGCGACATATTCAGATTCCACGGAAGCAGCCCTCGCGGCTCCGACTTCTTTCCGAGTTCACAATTATTCGAGGGGCGTTTCGGCAGGATGTTTCGCACTTTGCATCCGGCTCGCTTTGTCGAAGCCGACCTGAAACTACTGGGCGCAAGGATGATCGCCGAACATGAGGACGTGGCGACTCCGGAGACCGAAAGCGACGACGAAGAGAACACGGGCATCTCGGCGGGGTATACATACCTCGGCCAGTTTATCGATCACGACCTTACATTTGACCCGGCGAGCAGCCTCCAGAAACAGAACGATCCTGACGCGCTCGTCGACTTCCGCACACCTCGTTTCGATCTCGATAACATTTATGGCCGCGGTCCCGACGACCAGCCATATCTTTACCAGGGAGACGGTGTAAAGCTGCTTCTCGGAAGGCCGCTAACCGGCAACGACGACCCTGCCTCGTGCGATTTACCGCGTAACAATCCGGATGAGGGCGGCGGAACAAGTGGACGGCGGCGAGCCCTAATAGGGGATCCGCGAAACGACGAAAACGTCATCGTGTCGCAGTTGCAGGCTCTGATGCTGCGATTTCACAATCACATGGTCGATGTTCTGTCCGCGAAACATGCGGACGATCCGGCGTTTCGCGACCCAAAGACTTTATTCACCCAGGCTCAGCGCGCCGTTCGATGGCATTACCAGTGGATAGTGGTCAATGATTTTCTTTCCACTATCGCCGGACCCGAGATCGTGGATACGCTTCTGCCGCACCTTCGAAAGGGCACGGCGATCGATGACGATCCGCCGCAACTCAAGTTCTTCAACTGGCACAAAGAGCCGTATATGCCGATCGAGTTTTCGGTGGCGGCCTACAGGTTTGGACACTCGATGGTGCGCCCCATATACCGCCTGAATCAAACACTCCCGGTCAGGCAGGCGATCTTCGCACCCGACGAGAATGCGAGTCTCACGGGATTTCGAGCGTTTCCCGACAGCTGGGCTCTCGACTGGAGCTTGTTTTTTGATCTGGGGATCAAGGGTCAACCCACATCCGGCCCTGCACGACTTCAGCACTCTTACAAGATCGACACTTCGCTCGTGAATCCACTTGGCAATCTACCCGATGTCATCGGTGCGAATGTGCCGTCGCTCGCGGAGCGAAATCTTATTCGAGGATGGAGAATGGGGTTGCCGTCAGGCCAGGCGGTAGCACGAAAGATGGGCATTACGCCAATTCCGGA
>JBJMGO010000190.1:0-12477 GCA_045807825.1 Pyrinomonadaceae bacterium
GCAACGGGCACTATGGTTGTCGCACGGTCTGGAGAGACTGCCACGAAGATCAAATCCATCGCTCACAAGAAGAACATCACCGTGCTCCGCATCACTTCAGCCCGAATGCTCGGTGCGTACGGGTTTATGTCTGCGCTGTTTCAGATCTTCGAACGGTTCCGTACAGCTATCGATGTTATCTCGACGAGCGAGGTCTCGGTCGCTCTCACCCTCGACAACAACGCCGAACTCGACAAGATCGTTACCGAACTCAAACGCCTCGGCGATGTTGAGGCGGAAGGCGGGTACGCGGTGATCTGCGTCGTGGGCGAGGGCCTGCGTGCCTCGAAGGGGCTGGCGTCGAGCATCTTTGCCGCAATTCAGGATGTGAATGTCGCGCTAATATCGCACGGCGCATCGAGCGTGAATCTGACGTTCGTCATCAAGGAAGAGTACGCTGCGGATGTGATCAGGAAGCTGCATGATGAGTTTTTCCAAGCTTCGAAACCACAGATGGACACAGATAAACATAGCTATGCTCCGGACTTGGCCTGATCTGTGCTGATCTGTGTTTATCCGTGGCTAACTTTTACTAAGACATATGGAACTTTTTGAGCTGGCAAAAAAAATGATGTCGATCCCGTCCACCTCAGGCGAGGAGGAGGCGGTCGGGTTTTGGCTGCGGGACCATTTAGAGGAGCTTGGCTGGCAGGTCGAGCTGCAGCCGGTTTCGGAGAATCAAAATAACGTGGTCGCATGGCTCACTGACACTCCTCGTGTGTGGCTCTCGACTCATATGGATACCGTGCCGCCGTTTATTCCGCCGACCGAGGATAGCGAAAAGATCTACGGGCGCGGTTCATGCGATGCGAAGGGAATTATCGCGGCTCAGATCACCGCTGCTGAGCGGCTGAGAGCCGAGGGCGTCGAGGATATCGGCTTGCTGTACACGGTTGAGGAGGAGCGGTCATCAACCGGGGCAAAGACGGCCAACCTTCATCCGCTCGCATCGAAATGCGAGTACATGATCAACGGCGAACCAACGGATAATGATCTTGCGATCGGCTCCAAAGGCACGTTCAGACTAAAGATCAAGACGACCGGCAAGGCCGCGCATTCGGCCTATCCTGAGGAGGGAGACTCCGCGATCGAGCGGCTGCTCGACATTCTAGAGGATGTCCGGCATACGCGTTTTCCGAATGACGACTTTTTTGGCGAGACAACCGTTAACATTGGCACGATCGAGGGTGGACTCGCGTTGAATATTGTTCCTCCCACAGCCGAGGCAGGGCTTGCGATCCGTTTGACTACGCCGCGTCAGCCGGTCGAGGAGGCGTTGCGAAGTGTCGTTCGCGGCCGCGGTGAGATCGAGGTCCTCTCCTGCAGTGAGCCTGTAAGGATGGTCGAGGTGGATGGATTCAAGAAAAAGGTCGTGCGGTTTACGACCGACATTCCATATCTCACCAACTGGGGCAAACCGCTGCTATTGGGACCAGGTTCGATCCTGGTCGCTCATACTAAGGATGAGTTTATTCTCAAGAAGGATCTTGAGCAGGCGGTCGAGCTATATGTCTCGTTGATCAAGAGGTTGCTAGCCACAGAGTACACAGAGGACACTGAGAAGTAGAGAGTAACTGCCTCAGAGGTCTCTGTGTTCTCTGTGGCTAATCCTATGAAGATCGCACTTATCGGCCACGGGGCAATGGGGAAGCTGATCGAGCGGCTCGCGCTTGAGCAGGGTCACGAGATCGGCTGTATTGTGGAGGACGCCGATGCCGGACTGACGGCGGCAGAGCTTGCGCAAAAGCTGCGCGGCCGCGATGTCGCGATCGACTTTACGGTCGCGGATGCCGTCCGGCGGAATGTTGAGGCGTGTGTTGCCGCGACTGTTCCGGTGGTCGTCGGTACCACTGGCTGGAACGACCAACGAAACGAGATCGAGCGGCTTGTAGAGGACGGCAACGGCGCGATGGTGTACGGCGCGAACTTTTCCATCGGCGTGAATTTGTTTTACGAGATCGCCGATTTTGCTGCGGAGTTGTTTTCGCGCTTTCCTGAGTACGAGACATTTATCGAGGAGCAGCACCATTCACGAAAAAAGGACGCACCTAGCGGGACGGCGTTGAAACTCAAGGAGATCGTCTCCAAGCACGTCACTGTCGACAGCGTCACCTCCACTCGTGCGGGCAATATTCCCGGCACGCACCGCGTCGGCTTTGATGGCCCAGCGGATCAGATCCTCCTGGAACATACTGCCCGCTCGCGTGAAGGGTTCGCATTGGGAGCCATCATGGCGGCGGAGTGGATCGTGGGGAAGGTGGGATCGCATGAATTCACGGAAGTAATCGGCGAGATCATAGATTCACCACAAAGCGACAAAGGACACTAAGTCGGTGCTTTGTGCTCTTTGTGACTTAGTGGTGCAATAGCCAAGTATGACGATGAAAGTTAGCTGGATGCGTGGGTGCGCGACCGCGCTTGTGACGCCTTTCCGTAGGGACGGATCGCTGGATGAGGCGTGCTTTACAAAGCTCGCTGAGCGGCAGGTGAAGGGCGGTGTGAAGATACTCGTCCCGTGCGGCACGACGGGTGAGAGCGTGACGATGAGCGAGGATGAGAGGCTCAATGTCATTCGCCTCACAGTCGACGTTGCAAAGCGCCTCAAGGCCCACGTGATCGCCGGCACGGGGAGCAACAACACCGCCGCGAGCATCGACTTTACGCGTAAGGCACGTGAGGCCGGTGCGGATGCGGCTTTGCTGGTTGCACCCTATTACAACAAACCGACGCAAGAGGGGCTATTTGCACATTTTTCAGAGATCGCGAAGAGCGTCAAGGGCTTTCCGATCATGCTCTACAACGTGCCAGGCCGCACGTCATCCAACATCTCCGCCGCAACCACGCTGCGCCTAGCAGAGAAGCACGAGAATATCGTGGCTACAAAAGAAGCATCGGGTAACTTTTCGCAGGTGATGGAGATACTTGCGGGGCGCCCACGTAATTTTGCGGTTTTCTCCGGCGACGACGCCGCCACTATCCCGCTCGTCGCACTTGGGTGTGACGGTTTGGTATCGGTTATCGCGAATGAGCTGCCGCGTGACGCCTCAAGGATGGTCGAGCAGGCCCTCGCGGGTTCATTCCGCACCGCTCGTAAGATCCATTACGAGGTACTCGACCTGATGGAGGCGAATTTTGTCGAGTCCTCGCCCGCCCCGTGTAAGTTCGTGATGAAGGAGATGGGGCTAATTGAGGAGAACCTCCGCCTCCCACTCGTGCCGGTGACAAAGCCGACGCAGGAGAGGCTGCGGGCGATCATGAAAGGGCTCAGGATGTGATTTTTATGACCCGCAGCTCCATGTTTAGCAAGATACTCCTGATTTTCTGTGCAGTTCTTTTCGGAGCCACGGTCGACTGCGCGCAAGAGGCGACAATTGCCGGCATTATCGTAGATTCCAATGGCGCGCGAATCCCAAGTGCGACGATCCACGTCGTCAGCCGGAATGGCGCCAGAGATTTCGCCTCTGACGAAGAGGGATTCTTCAAAGGAAACCTATTTTCAGGACGCTACACCGTGATTGCGCAGAAACTCGGATTTGCGAACCGCACCTACAAGGTATTTCTAAGATCGAATGCTGTTTCGGCACTGAATGTCGTCTTGTACCTGCCGGACCCAAAAAAGATCCAAACGAACTTCAAATGTCCAAAGGGGCAGACTTGCATCATTCTCTAGTCATGGAACTTAGAACCAAGCTCGAAGCGTTGTTCGTAAAGGCGGAGTTTACTTCCGACGATCGCGGCGTATTCGACGACTTCAAAACCGCGCTGCGTGAGGGCAGCATACGCGCGGCGGAGAAGGACACCGACGGAACGTGGCATGCGAATGCTTGGGTGAAGCAGGGAATTCTGCTCGGCTTCAAGATGGGTCGCATGGTCGAGATGTCTAAGCCGACGGAGACTTTTCGATTTTTTGACAAGGACACGTACCAGCTGCGGCCGATGATGGTCGACGACAAAATTCGCATCGTACCGGGCGGCTCGACGATCCGGGATGGTGTGTATGTCGCCGCGAATGTCGTGCTGATGCCGCCGTGCTACATCAACGTCGGAGCGTATGTCGACGAGGGCACGATGGTCGACTCGCATGCGTTGGTCGGATCGTGCGCGCAGATCGGGAAACGCGTTCATTTGTCAGCCGCGGCGCAGATCGGTGGAGTTTTGGAGCCAGTCGGTGCAACGCCGGTGATCATTGAGCACGATGTTCTTGTCGGCGGGAACACTGGAGTGTATGAAGGCACGATCGTTCGCGAGCGTGCCGTGCTTGCGAGCGGCGTTATCCTGACGCGGTCGACGCCCGTCTTTGACCTGCCGAACCAACGGATCATCAAGTCTGAGAACGGTGATTCGCTTGAGATCCCTGCCGGAGCGGTCGTCGTGCAGGGTGCGAGAGCTGTCACTGGCGGATTCGGGAAGGAGAACAACCTCTCGATCTACTGCCCTATCATCGTCAAATATCGCGACGAGAAAACAGACGCCTCGACACAGCTTGAGGACTATCTGCGATGAACGACCATGTGCGTACGTCGCAGTTCGAGCATGCTGCCGAGCAGGCGATGATCGACAACGGCTTTGAGCCCGAGTTCTCGGATGACGTCCGGCAGCAAGTGCGTGAGATCGGATCGACTGCGGCTCAGAGCCCAAATGACGCTCGTGATCTGCGGGACCTACTTTGGTCATCGATCGACAACGAATCTTCCCGTGACCTTGACCAGATCGAGTGGGCCGAGCAGCTTACGAACGGGGACATTCGCGTGCTTGTTGGCATCGCTGACGTGGATTCTCTGGTCAAGAAGGACTCTGCGATCGATCGGCACGCCGGTAAGAATACGGTCACCGTTTACACCGAGAGCAAGATCTTCCCGATGCTGCCGGAGCAGTTGTCGTTCGACCTCACGTCGTTGAATGAAGGAGCTGACCGCCTCGCGATGGTTGCGGAAATGGTCGTCAAAGAGAATGGCGACGTGCCGGAGAGCACTTTTTATCAAGCTCTGGTCAACAACCACGCAAAGCTGGCGTACGAGGACGTCGGTCCGTGGCTCGACGGCAAGAGTGATGTTACGCAAAAGATCGCTTCGATCGCCGGCCTTACCGATCAGATCGAGCTACAGCACAAAGCCGCCGAGCGACTCGGAGCCTATCGCGAGGCAAAGGGTGCACTTAACTTCGAATCGATCGAGTCTGCGGCCGTCATTGAGAATGGCCAGGTCACAGGCCTTCGCACCGTGGTCGAGAACGCAGCCCGCAAGCTGATAGAGAATTTTATGGTAGCGGCCAACGTCGAGATGGCCGAGTTTCTCGAGAACAATGGCGCTCTCTCGATCCGCCGTGTCGTCAAGACGCCTGCAAGGTGGGACGGCATTGTTCGGATAGCCGCCGAGCACGGGACGCGGCTCCCACCGGAGCCGGATCAACCCGCACTGGCGGCTTTTCTCAACAAGCAAAGGGCGGCGGATCCTGACCATTTCCCCGATCTCTCCCTCTCAATAATCAAGCTCATGGGTGCCGGGACATACGTTGTCCAGCGCCCCGGCGAGGACGCTGGCGGGCATTTTGGATTGGCGGTAAACGACTATGCGCATTCAACGGCCCCGAATCGGCGGTTTACCGACATTGTCCTTCAGCGGCTGGTGAAGAGCGTCATCGACAAAACGCCGTCGCCATACACTGCCGAGGAATTGGACGCGATCGCGGAGCATGCGAATCTGCAGGAAAAGGCGGCACGTAAGGTCGAGCGTAAAATGCGAAAGATCGTCGCCGCGACCGTCATGCAGCGGCACATTGGCGAGACATACGACGCGATCATTACGGGCGACACTTCGGCGGGCGTTTTCGCAAGGACAATTAGACCTCCCGTGGATGGTCGGATCGTGCAGGGTGAGCGAGCGGTGGACGTCGGAGACAAGGTGCGCGTGCGGCTATTGTCGGCAAATCCGCACAACGGGTTTATCGATTTCGCGGTGCAGCACTGATAAACTGGACGCATGAGCGAAACCGAACCCGAAACGGACAAAAAGCACGGTCTCAAAGACCACATCAGCGGACTCGGCCAAAAGATAATTGGCGAGATAGAGGAGGTCGGCGGGGTCCTGACAGCCGATCCGGTCACGCAGGCTGAGGGTGAATTCAATGTTGAGGTCGGTGACATTCGTGAGGATCTGGAAGAGGACACGCCAGCCGATCGATGATGCCCTCGCCCGGAAAATCGGTATTTACGCCGGCACGTCGGATGCAGGGCCTGCAGCCGACGCTCATCAGGCAATTCTTTGAGCGGGCGCTGCCGGACTCGATCAACTTTGGCTTGGGCGAGCCTGATAATCCGACGCCGGAATTTATGCGACGCGAGGCCGCTCGCGTGGCGATCGAGGAGCAGAATGGCTACACCTCGCATCCGGGCATTCCCGCTCTTCGCGATAAGATCGCCGAGCAGTATCCGCACCTGAATTTGAAACGAACAGATGTCGTCGTCACGTGCGGCTCGCAGGAGGCGATGACGGCGGCGTTCCTGTGTTTGATCGACGCGGGCGATGATGTGCTGTTGCCGAATCCGAGCTTTCCCGCCTACGACGCGTGTGCAAGGATCGCGCAGGGTAATCCGATCTACTACAGGTTGCCAGCGGACAAGGATTTTGCGTTTGATATAGACGAATTCAAACGGCAGATCACGCCGAAGACAAAAGCCGCGGTTGTCATCTCGCCTTCAAATCCGACGGGTAAGATACTTACTCCTGAGGACCTCAAACAGATTGCGGCCGCGCTCGACGGCACGGGAATTTACCTCATCTCGGACGAGATCTACAGTGACCTCTACTTTGGCGAGCGGCCGCACTCGGCGTCCGAGTATTATGACAAGACGATCATTGTCAGCGGATTGTCCAAGTCGCTGTCCATGACGGGATGGCGGCTCGGCTGGGTCGCTTCGTCGCAGTCAGAGGTGGTGAACACCATTCAAGTCCTGCACGGTTTTCTCACCGTTTGCACATCGGCGATCACGCAAAAGGCTTCGCTCCTCGCTTGGACGCCAGAGGCCGAGGAGGCGAAGCGAGCGGCTCGCGAGCTGTATAAAAAACGGGGCGAGTTCCTCGTCGACCTTTTGAATAAAGAGCTCGGCCTCAAGGCGACTTCACCGGAGGGTGCGTTCTACACGATGCTCGACGTACGGCCGATCGGCGACGATATTGAGGTGGCGGAGAAATGTCTGCAAAATCGAGTGATCACCGTTCCCGGCGTCGCGTTCGGGGATGAGGCGAGAGGATTTTTGCGGCTCTCCTTCTGCAATACCGAGGAGCGGATGGCTGAGGGCGTGCGGCGGATGAAAGAGGCTTTAATTGTTTGATAGCGAAAGCGGCCAAGGACGTTCTCGACCAGAAAGGTAGCTTAGTGCTGAAAAGGCCACGAGTCCATAAATCAACTCAAGAGCGACGGATATCAGTTCGGGGAATATCAACTGCGACGGATCAACTAGCTCTTGAGGATGGCCCCGACTCCATACCAGTCCAAATATTGCGTAGAACGATGCCGCCGACCCACCAAAATGAAAAAGGCATGCTAGTCCGTGGACGGAAAGGACGAATAATATATCGTGTTTCTTTCGTATGGCTATGGATGCCGACACGACGACTCCGATCGGGACGGCGATTGCCAGAAATAGCCATAGTAGAATCGCGATCGTTGTCAACATGTCACTAACGAGTATATCAGCAGAAAGTACGCGTTATGCAGACCTGATTCTGAACCGTAGATGAAGAAATACAGAGTAGGAATTTTAGGTGCCACGGGCACGGTCGGGCAGCGGTTCGCGCAGTTGCTCGAGGACCATCCGCAGTTTGAGATCACGTCAATGGCGGCATCGGATAGGTCGGCGGGGAAGACCTACGCCGAGGCTTGCGCTTGGAAGCTGCCGGGCAACATTCCTGAGAATGTTCGCGAGATAGTCGTGCAGCCGATCGAGCCGCCGCTCGATTGCGACCTGGTGTTTTCGAGCCTGCCCTCGAATATCGCGCGGGAGACAGAGGAGGCGTTTGCGCGCGCGGGCTATCCCGTTATCTCAAATTCGTCGAGCTACAGAATGGACGAGGACGTGCCGCTGCTGATACCTGAGATCAATGGCGATCACCTCGGGCTACTCGATCGTCAGAGGGAGAAGCGTGGATTCACCACAGGCTTCATCGTCACAAACCCAAATTGCGCGGTGATCAGCTTTGCGCCGCCGCTCGCGGCTTTGCATCGGAAGTTTGGCATCGACTCTTGTGTCGTCACGACGATGCAGGCGATCTCGGGCGCGGGTTATCCGGGTGTGGCATCGATGGATATTGTCGACAATGTCTTTCCGTACATCGCGGGTGAGGAGCCAAAGGTTGAGACCGAGGCGCAGAAGATACTAGGAATGATGACGGAGAGCGGCGTCGCGAACGCTGATTTTCCTGTCTCCGCGCAATGCTTTCGGGTGCCGGTCGTGGACGGCCACATGGTCGCGGTGCGCGTAGATCTCAAGAACAAAGGCACTCTCGAGGAGGTCGTCGATGCGATGCGTACGTTCCCGTCGCTAGATCTGCATTCGGCACCACATCCTTTTATTGAAGTGACGGATGAACCCTCGCGTCCCCAGACGCGTCTCGACCGCGACAATGGGAACGGAATGGCGATAACGGTCGGACGAGTTTTCCCAGACAATGTTTTTGACTATCGATTTGTTTCACTGAGTCATAATACCGTCCGCGGCGCCGCTGGATGTGCGATCTTGAATGCGGAGTTATTGATCGCCAAAGGGATAATCTAAGAATTGGAACCACAGATGAACAAAGATGAACTCAGATTTGGGCGTTCATCTGTGTTTATCTGCGTTCATTTCCGGTTTATTTTTCCTAACACATGATCGAACGTTACACATCACCCGAGATGGGCGCCGTCTGGTCGCTGGAGAATAAGTTCCAAAAGTGGCTCGACGTTGAGATCGCCGTCTGTGAGGTGCATGCGGAGGACGGAACGATCCCTCGCGACGCTCTGGACGAGATCAAGGCAAAAGCGGCGTTCTCAGTCGGGCGGATCAATGATATTGAGAAGACGACAGATCACGATGTCATCGCCTTTACGACAAATCTCGCTGAGAACATCGGTCCTGCGTCACGTTTTGTCCACTATGGCCTAACCTCCAGTGACGTTGTCGACACTGCGAACGCTCTGCTGTTGCGAGAGGCATGCGACATTCTGTTGAAAAAGGTGGATGGCTTGATGGACGTGCTCAAGCGGCGGGCGTTCGAGTTCAAGGATACGCCGCAGATCGGACGTACGCATGGGATACACGCGGAGCCCACGGCGTTTGGGCTTGTTTGGGCACTCTGGTACTCCGAGATGCAGCGGAACAGGCGGCGTCTCGACGATGCACGTGAGGCGGTTGCGGTCGGGAAGATCTCCGGAGCAGTTGGTGCGTTTGCGCACCTCGATCCGTCAGTCGAGGAGCGTGTGTGTGAGCGACTCGGCTTAAAAGCCGCGGACGTTTCGACGCAGGTCATTCAACGGGACCGTTACGCGGAATATCTCTCGACGTTGGCGATCATTGCTTCGACACTGGAGAAAGTTGCGCTACAGGTACGCCACTGGCAGAGAACCGAGGTCAGGGAGGCGCAGGAGGCGTTTAAGACTGGCCAGAAAGGATCGTCGGCGATGCCGCACAAGCGTAATCCGATCCTTTCGGAGCGTATCTGCGGAATGGCGAGGACTGTCCGGGCAAACTCGATCGTGGGCCTCGAGAACGTCGCTCTTTGGCACGAACGCGACATCTCACATTCATCGGCCGAGCGGATCGTGCTCCCGGATTCTTCAGCGACCCTGGACTACATGCTTGCTAAGGGCACCTCGCTCCTCGACATGCTCGTTGTCTACCCGGAGAACATGCTTAAGAACCTTGGGCTGACTCGTGGACTTGTCTTCAGTGGTCAACTCCTGCTCGCTCTCACCCAAAAAGGCGTCTCACGTGAAGACGCGTATTCCTGGACGCAGCGTAATGCGATGAAGGTTTGGGATGAGGGCGGCGACTATCAGGAGCTAATAAAGACCGACGCGGACATCTCCTCTCACTTGTCGCAAGAGGAAATTGCCCGCGTCTTTGATCTCAAGCACTATCTACGGAATGTAGATCGAGTCTTTGAACGGGTGTTTGGTTAACTCGACCACTTATCGGCCAAATTGCCGATCACCGGGAGCCGGAAGATCTCGCCCTGAAATGCCTTGATGCAGCTAATGATCAGGCCCACGACTACCGCGAGCACAAAGATCAGGAATGCTCCGTAGACCAGGAATGCCATGAATGCGAGTGCCGGCGCATTTGCCATTGCGGCGAGTGCGACCACTACCAAAACAACTATCACGCACACGATGTAGCCCGCGAGTATCGAGGCTGACAGCAAGAGCGACTGGATAGCATGAAAGCGCGACAGCTTGTTTGTCCTGTCAGTTGCAAGGATCGCGATGCTGACGATGAAGTGGCAAAGGCACACCGGAATGTACGCGAGTCCGGCGGCAACGTTGGGGTCGAGCCCGAAGGCCGATTTTCCTTGATTCTGCATAATACGTGAGAAGGCGGGCTACCATGCGCCGTCGAAGACGCAGATAGTGCCCGCCTTATTGTGAAACGAACTTTTGACTAGTTTGACCAGTTATCGGCCATACCGCCGACAACCGGCAGTTTGAGCTCCTTGCCCATGAACCCCATGATGCAGCCAATCAGGAGCGCCAGAATGGGAACGATAATGAAGATCAGCCACACGACCAGGCTGAAGAGCGAAATTATGGTCGATTGCGCGGCAGCTCCCACGACCGCAACTATGATCGTGAGAACGTATCCGATGATCAAAGTCGCCCACAGCAGGATCGACTGAAAGGCCGCGAAACGAGCGACCTTGTTAGTTTTATCCGTTGCGATGATGATGATGCTCATGATGAGGCCAAGACCGCAAACCGGCAGGTAGGCGAGGCCGGCTGCAACATTCGTATCTAGTCCTAGGGCAGACTTACCAGAATTATCCATGATCTTTTAGGGTTCTCCTTAAGTTTTGAAATTGAACAGATCTTTGCAGGAAAAATTACGTGAAATCTAGCACACACCATTGCCAAATACAACAAAACAGAGCAGAATCTACAATTTCTTTCAGCCCATCAAAATGAAGGCAAAAGTTTACGTCACACTAAAATCAAGCGTCCTCGACCCGCAGGGCAAGGCGATCCACAATTCTGTTGAGAGTCTCGGCTATCGCAATATCTCCGACATACGGCAAGGAAAGTACTTTGAGGTGGCTTTCGACGCGGCCAACGAGTCGGATGCACGAGCCGCCGCGGAAAGGCTGGCGAAAGACGTCTTGGCCAATCCGGTTATCGAGGATTACAGGGTGGAGATAGAGTCGTGAAGTTTGGTGTCGTCGTTTTCCCAGGCTCAAATTGCGACCACGACGCGTATCACGTCGTGTCGAAGCACGCCGGTCAGCCTGTCGATTTTGTTTGGCATCAGGATACGGACCTGAGCAGGTTTGACGCGGTGATCTTGCCGGGCGGATTTTCATACGGCGACTACTTGCGAGCTGGTGCGTTGGCGAGATTCTCGCCGGTGATGCGCTCGCTCAAGGACTTTGCTGCGAGCGGCCGGTATGTCTTTGGGATCTGCAACGGGTTTCAGATCCTTTGCGAGGCCGGACTGCTCCCAGGTGCATTGCGGCGTAACGCGGGTCTCCATTTTGTCTGCCGGCACGTAAACCTCAAGCTTGAGAATTCCAACACGCCCTTTACCTCCGAGCTTGATCCTGGCAAGGTGCTGTCGATCCCCATCGCACATGCCGAGGGGAATTACACCTGCGACGACGAGACGTACAACCGGCTGGAGGAGAACGGGCAGATCATCTTTCGCTATTGCGATCCCAGTGGCGAGGTCACGCCGGAGTCAAACCCGAATGGCTCACTCGGAAACATCGCAGGGATCTGTAATGAGGACCGCAACGTTCTCGGCATGATGCCGCATCCCGAACGTGCCTGCGAGCCGCTGCTCGGTTCGAACGACGGCCGGGATATCTTCCGCTCTCTTACAAATACTATTCATCGGTTAGCCGCATAAAAGAACGGAGGCCGCAGGGCCTCCGCTTTGCGCCGAAAGTTGCTGCAAAACCTTTCAGCAGGCTTGAACTACAACCTATTCATTGCCCGGCGTGCCGATGTGGACACCACCGTTGGTCGTGATCAGCCGGATCGGAGGGCCGCCGCCATTGAGGTCGGCAGTGATCTTGGTCCTTCGCGGCCGGTAGCCAACCCAACCATTGCTGATGTGCTCATCGTCCTTCTGCGGCTGCAGTGCCGCGATGTCGCTGGAAAATCCACCATTTACCGTGCCTGTCTCGACATGGGCTGCGTAGCCGTCAGGCATCTCGACGTTTACACCGCCGTTCGTGGTCGTTACATCAA
>JBJMGO010000191.1:0-6972 GCA_045807825.1 Pyrinomonadaceae bacterium
ACGGTCGCGACGCTCGGACTCGGCTTCCTCATCGCCGCCGTCAATCCGAGTGGTCGAGCTCTTCACGATTATCTTGGCGGTACGATCGTCATTCGCGGACGCAAACGCCCCGCATAGTTTATGGCCCAGCTTGTAGTACAACATGCGAACGGCACGTTGGAGACGTATCCCCTCGGGCGGGTGAGAACGACGATCGGTCGCTCGGCACGCAGCGATATCTGTATTCCCGATGCCTTCGCGTCCAGGCTCCACGCCGAGATCAGGCAGGAGGGCGACGGATTTTGGGTGTCGGACCTTGGATCGGCCAATGGGACCAAACTCAACGGGTCGCTCGTGCAGGGGACGCTGCCGCTCTATCCGAACGCCGAGGTCCGGATAGGTGAGACGCGCATTCGATTCGAGCACGACGTTGAGCTTCCGCGTCCGATCAGCGCGACACTGATCTCCGACAACACGAATTTTCTCGACCCGTCAAACACGATCTCACTCAGCGCACGGCGCAATCCTACTACGGACTCCTTTCTCGACTCACAGCTCCAGAGCCGCACCGATCTACTCGGTCTTATCTCTAAGGTAGGTGTCGCTTTGCTGTCCTCGAGCGGTCTCGAGGACACACTCGATCAGGTCGCATCGCTGGTCTTTGACGCCGTTCCCGCTGAGCGAGTCGTTATCATGCTCCGTGACGAAGAGAACGCCGAGAACATGCTCATCAAGGTGGCGCGCGTCCGTGGCCAGGACGCCCCTCTTGAGGAGGTCCGCCTGAGCAGCGCGATCATGAAGGAGGTCATTGAGAACGGAAAGTCCGTCCTCACCTCCGACGCTCAGCAGGATCCGAGATTTGCCTCGCAGACGGTTGTGCTGCAGGGAATTCGCAGCGTGCTTGCCGTACCGCTTGCCGTCGACGAAAGACACGTATTCGGCCTGGTCTATGCCGATTCACCCACGCACGAGGTAACGTTCTCGACCGAGCATCTCGACATTCTGACGACGCTCGCCTCTGTCGCCTCGATCCGCGTCGAGAATGCCAGCCTTTTAGAGGCGCGCATCGAGCGGGAGCGTATGGAGCGCGAACTCGAGCTCGCGACCGAGATCCAGCAGCGGTTTCAGCCATCTGCTCCGCCGGTCGTATCTGGCTATGAATTCCAAGGGATCTCGTTCTCGTGCTATGAGATCGGGGGCGATTACTACGATTTTATCGAGCGCGAGGATGGGAAGATGGTCGTCGCACTTGGCGACGTCTCGGGCAAGGGAACCGCGGCGGCTCTCCTGATGTCGAGCGTTCACGCGTCGATACACGCGCAGATCACCGCCCGACGTTCACTGGAGGAAACCGTCCACTCCACCAACGTCTATCTCGTCGAAAACACGCCAAACAACCGATTCGTCACGATGTTCCTCGCTGAGCTTGATCCCGCAACGGGCGTCCTCAAGTACATCAACGCCGGTCACAATCCCCCCATTGTTGGTCGGGAGAACGGCGCGATCGAGCAGCTCGATTCGGGCGGCCTGCCGCTTGGATTGATGGGATTCGCCGAGTACGAGTCTTCGAGCGTGACGCTCGGGCAGGGCGACTCCGTGGTCATCTACTCGGACGGCGTCTCGGAGGCGAATAATCTCGCCTCGGACGAATTTGGCATGGACCGCCTCAAAGACGTCATCCGTGCGAACGTAGCCCGGCCAGCCTCGGCCATCCGCGACAAGATCGAATCCGCGTTGTCTGATTTTACGGGCACCGCGCCCGCGAATGACGATATCACTCTCGTGATCGTCAAACGCGCGGCGGGTGCAGCAGTTGCTAGTTAATGCCCCTGCGACGGGCCGGAGACCTCGACGTTGATCTTCTTTTCCGCGGGCGCATTTACCTGACGGAGAATCCCGCTCTTCCAGACGCCAAAGACGATCAGAGCGACGATGATGATGAGGGCGAGTGCCCAGATGAAGTTGCTAGCCGTGCTGTCACCGCTCTCAACCGGAACGACTTCTCTTTCTACAATTCTTGCCATAAGACCGTAAACCTCACATACAGTTGTACATAGCTTTTCTCGAGCGTTGGGTAACACTCCATACAGAGGAGGTTTAAAACTTGTTGACCGCGGGTTTAGATATCCGATAAAATAAATGCGGCGTACAACCCACCCGCCTCGCGCCGTTACAATGCCCGCCATTAAGAGAAGAGTCAGACTTATCGTCTTTGTGATCGCCACGCTTTTGGTCGTCGGCTTGGTCCCGCTTGTCCTGACCGGCTGGCTCCTTTCGGATAAATCCGGGCGTGAACTGCGGGCCGCCGAGAATCGCTACCAGATCCAGCTCGTCGCCGAGAAGGCGCGCCAGATCGAAATGTTCGGCCATCGGTGGACGTCCGTTGTTGCGAGCCTGTCCACGGCGCTTGAGCTTTCGCGTGACGCGAGCATGCTCTCGGCGCCTCAGACAGAGGCAAAGCTCGGCGCGATCCTCAAAGATAATCCCGATCTCGTCGCTCTCTACATCAAACCCGCGAACGCCGATTCGGTGTCGGTTTTTCGTGCCGAGTCGCTGAGCAGAGACCAGGTAGAGCAGATCGCCGCCGAGACAGTAGAGCGCGAGGGCAAATCAAAATTCACGGTAAACGGCCCCACGAAGGTGACTCCCAATGCACCGCCGATCATTGCCTTTGCCTCGCCAGTAATTATCAGTGGCACCAAGGCGGCGGATATTGTGGCCGTAGCCTCGCTGCAGTCCATCAACCAAAGTGTCGTCGGGATCAACTCGGCTAAAGAGGCCGAATTGTGGAATGCCGGCCTTCCGATAGTTTTTGTCGTAGATGGATCGGGTCAAACCGTATTCCATCCGGATCCGAGTGTTGCTCTTTCTCGCAAGCCGATGGGCGACCTCAAGATCGTCCAGGAGTGGCTCGAGTCTGGTAATCAGGTGCAATCGGCTCTCGTGCCTTTCAACGCGACCTTTGACGGCAAAGATCACAGTATGATCGGGGCATATTCCACGGCGTCGCTCACAGACGGCTACAACGTCGGCGTCATCGCCATGCAGGACGAATCGCACGCCCTTGCGTCGGTCGGCGAAATGCGTTGGCAAACGTGGATGGTGAGTCTTGGCTTCGCGGTTTTCGCCCTCGGAGCTGGACTCGTCCTATCGCGATTCATGACGTCACCACTGTTAAAGCTGGTTGAGGCCGCGAAGCAACTTGCACATGGCGACTTTTCGGCACGTGTCGGAACGGAGAATATCACCGAGATCGGGACGCTCAGCGAGACCTTTAACTTCATGGGCGGCAAGATCGAGGAGCAGATCGCGAATCTGGCCAAGGCCGCGGAGGAGAATCGCGAGCTATTCGTCGGCACCGTTAAGGCCCTCGCCGCGGCGATCGACGGCAAGGACAAGTACACCCGCGGTCATTCCGAACGCGTGGCGCGTATCTCCCTCGCGATCGGCCGCAGAATGAACCTATCGGCTGACGATCTCGAGAAGCTTCGTATATCGGCGCTGCTTCACGATGTCGGAAAGATCGCGATCGACGACAGCATTCTTAAAAAGCCCGCCGCTCTCACCGATGACGAGTACGAGATCATGAAGCAGCACCCTGCCCGCGGTTACAAGATCATGTCGCAGATCCCCGGCATGGAGCCGTATCTGCCTGGCATGTACATGCATCACGAGATGATGGATGGCAAAGGGTACCCGCAGGGCCTCAAGGGTGACGAGATCCCGCTCCAGGCAAAGATAGTGTCGGTCGCAGACGCCTTTGACGCTATGACGATCGACCGCCCGTATCAGAAGGGAATGGAGCTAGGCACCGCGATCAACCGAATTGGAGATTTTGTCGGCACTCGCTACTCGACGCAGGTATTTGACGCGCTTGTGGAGGCGGTCAAAGCGGGCGAGATCGCCAATGGCATCATTCGCCAGATGGCGGAGAAGCGTGCCGCCGAAAGCCAGCATTCCGAGGCATTGCTCGATCGCCTCGTCGCCTAGGTCCCTACATCGGAGCGCAGCCAGTTTGTGCCCGCGCTTCTGACCCGCACGCACGCAGGCTAGCGGCCTGCGTTTCGACACGATGAACATCCCCGAAAACAATTCAGAGCTCTGGCAGGTCGAATTTGGCGGCGAGGTGCGCGAGGTCTCTTTTGACGAGATGACGCAGTGCATCGCGAGCGGTGATCTGCTACGCATCGACCGAGTAAAAAAGGCAAACCTTCGTTGGATCGAGGCCGGCAAGGTGCCCGCGCTCACTGAGTTCTTCAACGCCAAAGACCTTGGCGGCTCACCGGAGCCAGTCGTCACCACAAGTTCTGGCCGCTCATCAAATGTCGAGGTGCTCGGATCGAAATTATCATCGGCAGCGCCGGCAAGGGTATCGGCACCGCCTGCGGTAGCGGGTGGGTTCCAGCCGACGTTGGTCACGCCGGCGCAACCGTCAACCAGCGACGAAGCACCTGCCACGGACGTGTGCTCCGTCCACACCGACGCTCCCGCGGCCTTTGTCTGCGACACGTGCTGCAACGCGTTCTGCAAAGCATGTCCAAATTCATACAGCCCTACCGTCAAGATCTGCCCGTTCTGCGGAGCGATGTGCAAATCGCTCGCTGAAGTCGAGAAAGCAAAGACCGAGACCCACGTCCAGAATCGCATCTCGACCGAGGGTTTCGGCGTCGGTGACTTCTTCTCGGCGCTCACGTATCCCTTCAAATATCCCGCAAGCCTGATCTTTGGTGCGATCATGTTCGCATTCTTTTCGGTCGGACAGGGAGCGGCAGGTTTTGGCGGAGCGTTCATGCTTGCCGCCGCGATAACGTGCTTCATGTGCGCGAACATGCTCTCCTTCGGTGTGCTCGCAAATGTGGTCGAGAACTTCACGCAAGGCAAGATCGGCGGGAATTTTATGCCGTCGTTCGATGATTTCAACATCTGGGACGATGTCGTGCATCCGTTCTTTCTGAGCATTGGCGTTTACATCTCGTCATTCGGACCTTTGGCTGCATGCTTTTTGGTCGCTATGTTCCTGATCGCCGGCGCCGTCAAGCCGTCCGCCAGCACGATCAGCCCCGAGGCCGCAGCCGCACCCGGACAGATCCAGCAGGGCGTTGACCTTAAGAGCCTCATCGCTCAACAGAATGCCCAGCAGCAGGAACGGATGGAGGAGATGAAGAAAGTCGCCGACCAGCAGAAGGCGAACTCCCAAGTCCGTGAGCATGAGATCTCCGATGCGGCAAAATTCGCGGAGACCGGGCAAGGCTCACCTCCGTCAGTCGGGCTGTCGGTACCACGTGCGGTCGCGGCCCCCGCTGCAGCAGGGACGCCAGGACAGCCCGCGACCACGACCGCCGCCCAGCAAGAGGAGGAACGCTTCCAAAAGCTCAACGATCAGATCGCCCAGGCCCGCAAGTCCCAACTCGAAGGCGCGTTCGGCAAAACGCCCGAGACACAGGCCTCGGAGCAAAAGGCGATGTTCGCCAAAATCGTCGGATATGGAATGGTCTTCCTGGTATGTGCCGGGATCGCTCTCGTGTGGGGACTTTTTTATCTACCGGCGGCGTGCTGCGTCGCAGGGTACACGCGATCATTCACAGCGACTCTCAACCCGACCGTCGGCCTCGACACGATCCAACGGCTCGGCTCCGACTACGCAAAGCTCCTCTTTATGGGCCTCCTGATCGCCGTGGCGTCGATCCTGGTCAGCGGTGTGCTCGCTATTGTCTTCAGCGCTTTCGCCCTGCCGGGTGTCGGCAACGTCCCCGCAAAATTCCTCAGCAGCCTCATCGGCTTTTACCTCTCCGTCGTCTTCTCCTGCACCCTCGGCCTCGCCCTCTTCAAAGCCTCCGACCGCCTCCAGCTCTTCAGGGGTTGAACCGAGGTAACCGATATGAATGATCAAATCTCTCAGTCCGGATCTCAATGTGTGGTCTGCAAGTCTCGTGATGCTTCAGTATCGATGCGTAAGCTGAAGCGTTCCTATGTACCGTCAGCAGCTTATCTCGCAATGGTGCTTGGGCCGCTGATCGGTCTATTGTTGCTCGCCGCTCTCAGGGTGGAGCACAAGTTCACCTTGCCGTTTTGCTCTAAATGCTGGGCAAGGAAACAGTGGACGGGTTTTCTCCAGGCTATCGCGGCTCTAGCTTTCCTCGGATCATTTGTTGCCGGCTTCGTATTAATGATGCGGTTCGACAACGGCTGGGGGTTCTTCGTACCGCCGATCTTCGCCGGAATGCTGGTCGGCGTCGCCGAATACTTCAAAAGAAAAGCCTTGCCGCGATTCAAGGTCACCGATCGCAACAGGGTTGTGGTGGCAACGCCCGACGGGGATCTTGAGTTTGCAAAGGGCACCGTCGCAACTCTCCATCCAGCTTAAGAATGTTCAAGAGCCGCATTCGAG
The DNA here is from genome assembly GCA_045807825.1 of Pyrinomonadaceae bacterium. Classification (GTDB taxonomy): domain Bacteria; phylum Acidobacteriota; class Blastocatellia; order Pyrinomonadales; family Pyrinomonadaceae; genus OLB17. Next base: position 6,368 of record JBJMGO010000191.1, read on the forward strand.
CGTCGCGACTATATCGGTATTAAAAAAAGGCGGCCCCGATTATCACCGCCGGAAGATCAAGAAATCCATTCACAAGGACTGAAGGGAAGCTTGGACTTCGTCCATTTATCTCCCTTTCTCTCAAAAACATAAAACCTGCCAGACCCGCAGAGGCCGCCGCATGTATGACCGTAGTAGACGAGGGCTATGCTTCGATCGCTGTTGAACCCAACGGCTGAAACTTCATCGATACCCCCACTGGTTGGGAACGCCTTATGGAACTTATCCCAACCCTCGTCGATATCCTGACTAAAGAAGCGCTGGCGCAGTAATTCCTCTGAGACAAACTGATATCCGCCGACGCCGCTCAACTTTCCAGTTAGGAGCCGTGGGGTCTTGTTCTCGTCACGGTACGCTTTGATGAGCGGATTGAGAATTGGCTGGAGATTTTTGGGAGCGATGAGACATGACTGCCCCTCGCCAAAAGCGGGGAATGTTTTCGTCGTGTTTCTAATGACCGAATACCCATTACCAAGCAGCGTCGAGTAGATCGCGAAGGCATCCGGATCATCATAACCCGGCTGCTGCGCCACGACAGTCGCTGTGGTGACCAAAGCCAAAAGTAA
>JBJMGO010000192.1:0-5460 GCA_045807825.1 Pyrinomonadaceae bacterium
ATAGCATCCACGGCAATTTTTTCCGGGTGCAGCTACCTTAGAGGCAATGATGTTCCTGTGACTGCTCAGCCAGCGGCCGCGCCAGAGCCGGTCGTCGTGAACGGCATCCGCACATCCTACGCGGACATCGTCGACAAGACCTCGCCCGCGGTTGTTCGGATAGAGGCCGACCACAAGACGAAGGGCGGCTCACAGGTCCAGGCGCCGAACGACATGTTTCACCAACTGATGCCGCAGATGCAGCAGCGTCCGCAGATCGAACGTGGCCTCGGGTCCGGTGTGGTGGTAAATGCCGACGGAACGATCCTCACCAACTACCACGTTGTCGAGGACGCCGATAAGATCACCGTCTCGATGGGTGACAATAAGAGCTATCAGGCAAAGGTGCTCGGCACCGATCAGCCGAGCGACCTTGCCTTGCTGAAGATCGACGCCTCTAATCTGCCGTACCTCACGCTCGGAGATTCCGATCGCGTGCGTGTCGGCGACATCGTTCTTGCGATCGGGAACCCGCTCGGTATAGGTCAGACGGTGACTGCGGGGATCATCTCGGCTAAAGGCCGTCGCACAGGTTTGAGCGACGGCAGTTACGAGGACTTTCTCCAAACCGACGCTCCCATCAATCGCGGTAACTCGGGCGGAGCACTCGTCAATCTCGAGGGCGAGCTGATCGGGATAAATTCGCAGATCCTCTCGGGCGGCCCGAGCGGCGGCAGCATCGGGATCGGATTCTCGATCCCCTCAAACATGGCCAAGTCCGTCATGGACCAGCTCCTCAAGGACGGCAAGGTACACCGCGGAATGCTTGGTGTTGGCATCCAAAATCTCACTGATGACCTCTCGGAAGGTTTTCATTTCAAAGGAACTGGCGGCGTCCTTATAAATGATGTCAAGTCCGGCTCGGCCGCCGAGAAGGCTGGCCTGAAGCGTGACGACATCATTACCGCATTCAACGGAGAGAAGATCGAGGATACCAACTCTCTCCGCAACAAGGTGGCCCAGACATCTCCAGGCACTAGCGTGAAAGTCACGATTTCACGTGACGGTAAGGAGAGCGACATCAACGTCACCCTCGATGAATTCAAGGCTTCCGATTCGCAAAATCCGGCTGGAGGTAAGGGTGGCGACAACGGCGGGAATTCTCAAGATGAGAGCGGCAAGCTCGGGCTCACACTCGAACCGCTCAACGGCCGCACCGCAAAGCAACTCGGGCTCGACGCTTCAAACGGAGGCCTTGTCGTAACCGAGGTCGATCCCACCGGCCCCGCTGCAGAAGCAGGCATCGCCGAGGGCGATGTCATTCTCGAGATCAACCGCAAAGCTGTCAGCTCCGTCGCCGATGCCAAATCCGCGATCGACGCCTCCGGCGGCAGACCCGTCCTGCTCCTCATGTCTCGTAAAGGCCAAACCATCTACGTGACGGTGAAGCCTGAGTAGAGACTGGGGGCACCAGCGTCCTGCTGGGGCAGCGTGTATAAAAGGCCGCGGCTCAATTCGCGGCCTTTTTCTTTCTACTGATATCTGCACGTCCGGGACGATTACATGGTATAACGCTCACATGTGGACACGAATCTACATTGGAGTACTCGCGGCGGCGGTGCTGGTGGTCGGATTTTTTACGTATTACGCGTGGACCTGGCTCGAGAGCATCGGGAAACCGGCCGACGCGATCGCGGGATATGAGAATATCACCGCCGTGTCGTGGCCGCTGCTGTGCGTTTGCACGGCTGTTTTGCTCTTTATCGCGAGCGGTGTAGTGTGGACCAGAGGCGGCGCTTGGGCACTGTGGCTGACGTTCGCGTACTTTACGGTGTTTGTTGCGATCGGCGGGTTTTATCTGGATCGCGAGTACAAACGCCTGCTCGAAAGCACAGCGGGAATCGATACGAACGTATGGGCCACAACCGTGATCTCGGTGCTGATGATCGCCGGAGCCGCCATTCCGGTGCTCGCGCTTCAGTACCTCATCAGCGTGATGAGGCAGAAATTCAAACGTTCAGCTAGCTCTCCAATAATCGATCTAGAAGCAGAAAACGAAAGCTCCCGGCTCATGTGATCCGAGAGCTGATATGGTCGGGACGACTGGATTCGAACCAGCGACCTCTCGCACCCCAAGCGAACGCGCTACCAGACTGCGCTACGTCCCGAAAAGATGATTTTTTAGAGTAGATTTACGGCCCGGGAAAGTCAACTAAGCGGCCGCAGCACGCTCGGAGCTGAGCATTTCACGCAGCTCGACGAGTTCGGATGCGATCTTTCGCAGCGTCTGACGCTGGGTCTCGGATAATTCTGCCGGATCGCCCTCCGCAGGGGGCGTGATATCAAACAGCGTCTGCACCTTACCGTCCTTGCCAATGATTGGCTGGAACGACGTAGCCGGCGGCGCTGTCGCGGCGGGCTTCGATTGATTCCCCTGCCGAGAGTCAGATTGCAGCTTTTTGCGTGCCCCCGCGATCGTAAACATCTCCTTGTAGAGGAGTTGCTTGATCTTGAGAGCTATTTCGACGTCCTTCTTGCGATACGAGCGCTGGCCGGATTGGTTCTTTTGCGGCGAGAGCATTGGGAACTCCGTCTCCCAATATCGCAGCACGTGCGCCTGGACTCCGACGAGCTCGCAAACCTCGCCGATCTTAAAGAACAACTTGTCCGGAATTACGACTTCTTCGTCGGCCATGGGTCAGGGTGGTGTGTTAAAGTTTTCTGTAACTTAGCAGGCGTTAGTCTATGTATTTATTAGGCTTGTGTCAACAAGTAACTGATGCGCACTGAGTTTGAGTTCATTAATGACATTAAGTCCCGCTACCGCCTGTCGAAGGTCGGGGACGACTGTGCCGTTATCCCAAAAGACGACGATAACGACCTCCTGATCACCTCGGATATGCTTGTTGAGGGAGTCGATTTTCGCCTCGAATGGGCCACTCCCGAGCAGATCGGCCACAAAGCACTGGCGGTTTCACTCTCGGACATAGCCGCAATGGGCGGAACCCCAACATTCGCCCTGTTATCGATCTCGGTTGTGGAAAAGCTGTGGAAAAGCGACTTTCTCGACGGTTTTTACTCCGGATGGCATAGTTTAGCCAGTAAATACAGCTTGGAGCTGATCGGCGGCGATGTCTCCCGCACCTCCGGGCCGCTCACCATAGACTCAACTGTTCTCGGCCAAGTACCAAAGGGTGGGGCAATACTCCGTTCGGGTGCTAGACCGGGCGATGCCATATACGTTACGGGATTCCTCGGCGGCGCGGCCGGGGGCCTTGAGCTACTTGCGAATCGGGGAACGGGTTCTCATGAGGAAGCGCATTTGGTCGAAAAGCAACTACAACCACTGCCTCAGCTCACTGTTGGTAAGCTATTGCTACAAAATCACTTAGCCTCTGCCGCGATAGATCTTAGCGACGGCCTTTCCTCCGATCTTGCGCATCTATGCGGGGCGAGCGGGGTTGGGGCCGAGGTGGATGCCGATCTCCTGCCGATAGAGCCTGCGTTGGCTTCCCACTTCTCTACGGAGCAGTGCTTTCAGATGGCGCTCAATGGAGGCGAGGACTTTCAACTCCTGTTCACCGGTGATGAGGAAGGGATCCTTACAGCGGATGTGCCGCAGATCAGACGTATCGGAACAGTGACTCCAAATACCGGCGTCATCGAGCTTATCTCCGGGGGAAAACGTACTCCTCTATCACCTTCCGGCTATCGCCATTTTTAAATTAGTTGGTGCAGTTGGAGTGTCGCTATGAGGTAGCTTCCAAAGGATTCGGCAGATTGTCTACGACCTCGGGGTCTTGTTGAACGGCTTTCCTAACCACCAGCGAGAAGGGCCGTTCCACGAATAGGAATAACATCGCGGGGGGCACTAAGGAGACGGCAAACATCGCGGGCAGCATCGACCAGAAGAATGCGGCGCCGTATTCGTCCTTGGGAATTATCAGGCCGAGCATGAGGAACGCACTTTTCAACGTCAGTCCGTGGAACAGGTAATACGAGTAGCTCATATTGCCGAGCCAGCGTATTGGCGTCCATGTGAATGCACGCGAAAACCAGCCTTCGGTGCGGCAAAAGCAGACGAGGCAGACGACCGAGAATGCTACAAATAGCATTCCCGTCCGTACCGTGAACCATACCGCTCCATCAAATGGGAGCAGCGTGCCGGCCAAACCCAGGATGAGTGCGACAGCTCCCGCGAGGCTCGACGGCACTCGCACCTTTAGAGAATTGATCGCCTCGAACAATCCCATTCCGGCGACGAAAAGAATTAGCTGGACGGGGCCAGAGTTTATCGATGCGGCGATAATGACCGCGATCATCGCGCCGAACCATGCGAGCCGTATGGCCGGCTTTCCCTCACGAAGATTCAGCACAACGATAAGCACAGGGATGGCGAAGTAGAACGCCATCTCGTAGCTCAGTGACCACGCGACCGTGATCATCGGCTCGATCGAGAAAATCCCGGGCAGCAGGAGGAAGTTCTGGGCAAGGTACTCCGCCGCGGGCCAAATGCCGCTCGGGATCTTGTCCTCGGATGGAAAGAGGCACGACAGGAGGACATATGCCGCAAAAACAACGATAAAGGTCGGATAGATCCGCTGCACGCGTCGGCGAATAAATCTGCCGAATGGCTGTCGCTTTGAGATCAGAGAGCCATATATGAGGTAGCCGCTGAGGACAAAAAACAGGTCGACGCCGGTGTTGCCGATAGTGTGCATTCCACCCGCGATTTGATCGAGCACATCGTGTCCCGCGATCCACGGTCTCACGAGGGCTACATAGTGGACGAGAAAGACGAGCGATACGGCGAGCCCGCGAAGGCCCTCCATGGGACGGACGTTCTTACCCTGCAGACCTCGTGAGATCTCAAATTTGTCGCTAAACCATTCGCGGACAGACATGTAGCTGGCCGCACGTGCGGCTGTCGCGAGTAAACGCCCAATGAATGCTGAATATCAGATTTGCGCTCGTGGCGAGTGCCTGATGCTGACACTACCTCGCCATTGTGCGTGACAAAATCCCCTATCTTGTGTGTTTCCCCGGATATTAACTTCTTCCACAGCGCCATATTGTGCTTGCGCTAAAACGGTTTTCCCTTTACATTATCTGAGTATTCTGGAGGAAGATGACGTTGCTCACGGGACGGGTACTACTATTAAACTTTAGCTACGAGCCGCTTGGTACGATCGGCGTTGCGAGGGCGGTGTGCCTGTGGTTTCGCGGAGCGATCTTTGTCGAGGAGAATGACGGCGAAAACGTGCTCCACTCGCCCTCGACTACCTTTCCGGTGCCATCGGTAGTGCGGCTGCGGCATTACATACACGTTCGCAGGAATAATCGCGAGACCACGATGAAGCGGGCGCGGATCTACATTCGCGACCGCTACCGCTGCCAGTATTGCGCCGAGCACCGGCATGCAAAGGACCTGACGCTCGATCACATTCTGCCCCGCGCCCAGGGCGGCGAGAGCACTCCGCA
>JBJMGO010000193.1:0-7978 GCA_045807825.1 Pyrinomonadaceae bacterium
AAAACATGCTCTTGCTCGATAGCAAGGCGCAGCGGCTTGCCAGCCCCGACAAGGTGCTCCTGCCCGACAAACTCGTCCAGGCTCGTCGGCCTGATCCTATTTGCTAAAGGCTCCGACACGAGTACATTCTGCACTCTGCATTGTGAATTGTGAATTGAGGTTTGGTGGCCAGGGACGGGGTCGAACCGCCGACACGCGGATTTTCAGTCCGCTGCTCTACCAACTGAGCTACCTGGCCCACTGTCGCTTAAGATAAGCGTGAAAGGGCGAATTTGTAAGTCTAAATTTTGGCATTTGGCTTGTCAAACAATCGAGGTGCGACTGTTTTAAAAGGCCAAAATGGTGCCGACAAAAAAGTGTTCTCTTTTTTGAAGCGCGCGAGTATAATTCCGATTGGCGGCCACGACACGTCGCGACCACCAAACAATTGAATACCTGCCATGTGCCGGTTTGATGGAACGCCCTTGTCCCCCTTGCGACGTACCTCAAACCGGCACAGCTCTTTTTGGAACACTAACCGCGAAAGGCCACGAAAACCGCAAAAAGCAAAGGATCTGCATTTTGCGGCTTTCGCGCCTTTTCGCGGTTAATTGTTACTAAGCCGCTGCGGCCTCGGCCTCTGGAACTGCCTTTGTAAAGCCGAGGATCATCTTCACCTCTTCCTCGATCGAGTCGCGGATATCGGTGTTTTCCTTTAAAAAGTTCTTCACATTCTCGCGGCCTTGACCGAGTCTCTCGGTGCGATAAGAGAACCACGCACCGGCTTTCTCGATGACGTTGTGATTGACGGCGAGATCGATCAGATCGCCCTCACGCGAGATACCCTCGCCGTACATGATGTCGAATTCAGACTCGCGGAATGGCGGTGCGCACTTGTTTTTAACGACCTTGACGCGTGTGCGATTGCCGACATTCTTATCGCCGTCCTTGATGGCTCCGATGCGTCGAATATCGAGCCGCACGCTTGCGTAAAACTTCAGTGCCTTGCCGCCGCTCGTAGTCTCCGGCGAACCAAAAAAGACGCCGATCTTTTCGCGAAGCTGGTTGATAAAGATAAAGCACGTGTGCGAGTTCGCGACTATCGCCGTGATCTTGCGAAGCGCCTGCGACATCAGCCGAGCCTGCAGTCCGGGCAGGGAATCGCCCATTTCGCCATCCAGTTCCGCCCGAGGCACGAGTGCTGCGACCGAGTCGATCACGATGACGTCGACACTGTTGGACCGTACAAGCGTCTCCGCGATCTCCAAAGCCTGCTCGCCTGAGTCCGGCTGTGAGATCAGCATGTCATCAATATTCACGCCGAGCTTTTGAGCATACTCCGGATCCATCGCGTGCTCGGCATCGATATACGCACAGACGCCGCCGGTCTTTTGTGCAGAGGCAACGACCTGCAGTGCGAGCGTCGTTTTACCCGAGCTCTCAGGGCCATAGACCTCGACAATACGCCCGCGAGGAAATCCGCCGACACCGATAGCCGCGTCGAGGCTCAGACAGCCCGTCGAGATAGCTCCGGCCTCCTCATGCGGTTTTTCGCCGAGACGCATGATGGCGCCCTTGCCAAACTTTTTCTCGATCTGCAGCAACGCCGACTCGATAGCTTTTCCTTTGTCCATGCCCATTATTCGTGCTTCTCCTAACATTTGCCTGCTCCTATGTGAGGTGACTACGCCTTGAATGACGCAAGACTACCACATATTGCAACGTCGTTGCAAGTGTGAAACAGACCTGAATTTCGATTATTCTATGGAAGAATAAATTTCCGCGAGTGTAGACCAAAAGCTATATCGACTGCAAGCTCCCGCAGTTAACAAGACGCTACATTGAAATTCATATTGTGGTGACGCTTGAGAACCGAGGGCCAATGCGAATATAATCTGCGACAACCGAGCCTAGGAGGTATCCCCATGCCAAGTTCCCGTCGTCCCGAGCGAGCATCCAAAATGCGTTCTCTAGCCGCGCTTTTATTTATTATCACAGCGGCAGTTGTCGGAGAGCTTTGCGCCAGTAGCCTCGTTCAGGAGTCCGCTGGTCCCAGATCGCCCGCCGTGGGTCCGTTCACTACGCTTTATGGGGCGACATCGGCAGGCGGCCCCGGGGAGTTGTACATTCTCAATGCATCGACAGGCGGGATGATCAAGGACATCGGGCCGACCAATGATACCCTCTCGGTCAACTATCCGATCACAGGTCTGGCGTTCCAACCAGCAACTGGCGTTCTTTACGGTTCGACAGGTAACTCAGGTTCGGCATCAACGCGATCTAGACTAGTCTCGATCGATCCCGCGACCGCTCGCGTAACCGTTATCGGCCTCTTCAATGCGGGACCCGTGAGTAGCGGCGGGGTGCCAACGACAATGGCAGATATCGCCTTTACCCAGGCAGGCACACTTTATGGGGTGTCCTCGATCGGCGGGCCGGACCTTTATTCGATCAATATCTCAACAGGTCAAGCGACCCTCATCGGCGCGAATGGCGCGTCAACCTCGACCGGAGGCGGAGGTCTGGCGATCAGCAGTTCCGGCTCCGCATTCGGCACACCTACCTCATCTAGGTACGGCACCTACAACCTTGTGACGGGCGCTTACACTAACATAGTCACTCCCACAAAACCGGTCGGCGGAGCCTATGCCGCACTGGCCTTTGACAGCAGCGATACGCTATATGGCCTGGATCTCGGCGTGGGCACGCCGCCCCCGACTCATATTGTGAAGTTCAATACGCCGACAGGTGCGGTCACTGATCTCGGTGCATCTGTCAATGCCCTGGATGCGATCGCGTTTGGCCCCGTCGCCACGACAGCCGCGAACGTGGCGATCACTGGCCGCGTTATGGATCGTGCCGGGCGAGGCATTCGCGGTGGGCGAGTAACGATCATCGACAGCCGCGGAAACACGATTTCGGCGATCACAAATGCATTCGGCTACTATGTGTTCAATAACGTGGTGTCGGGCGATACGTATATAGCGAATGTTGCGTCGAGAGGACTCATCTTCGCGCCACGAGTGATCGCAGTTAACGACTCGCTCACTGGGATCGATTTCTCGGCAAAGTGAGATGTTTCGCAATCGAGTCGACGGCCCGCGTCCTTTGGATCAAAAAAAACATAACAAAGTGACGCTACGTGTCGTAATCGCTTGAAGTGAGGCAGTTTTGCAAGTAGATTTGCAGGTTACTGCCAGCCGCCATGGATTGCCCCGATCTATCAAGTCAAATAATTGACGGTAAATACCAGATGACCCGTGAGCTCGGTCGCGGCGGCATGGGTACGGTGTATCTCGCAACGCACCTCGGCACGGAGCGTCCCGTCGCAGTCAAGGTCATCGCGCCGCAGTTCATGGAGCGAGCGGAATTCGTGGAGCGTTTCCGTCGCGAGGCCCGCGCGGCGGGTCGCCTGCGCCACCCGAACGTGGTCGATGTCACCGACTTTGGCTTTGCCCAAACAAACGCCGGTCAGGTCGCATACCTCGTGATGGAGTACCTCGACGGCTGCACGTTGGGCGAGATCCTGGATGAGGAAAAGAATCTTCCCGTCGCCTGGTCACTCGACATCCTCGAGCAGGTTTGCTCGGCCGTGAACGAGGCCCATCAGCAGGGCATCATCCACCGTGACCTCAAGCCCGACAACATTTGGCTTGAGCCGAATCAACGAGGCGGCTACACGGTAAAGGTCCTCGATTTTGGAATTGCGAAACTCGAGGAACAATCGGGCTCTGGCATGAATGGCGATGGCCTCGGGTATTCGACCGCTCCGACGATCGCATCGGGACGACTGACACTCGGCGGCGACAGCGACGGCACCCAAGCCGGTGCTCCCGCGGGAACCCTTGCCGCTACACCGGCCGCACGAGGAACGTACGTCGGTGAGGCCGCTACGATCGCTCTTGAGCCTGTAGCACCCGCCAAACCAGTCGCTACTGAGTTGCAAACCGCAATTCTGGATGACGGCGACATTTCGCTCGACTTTCAAGATTCCGTCGGCACGCAGGTGCTCGATGAAGATCGCGAGGATGCCGACGGCTCGCTCTCCGTTTCAGGGCGTCGTTCGATCTACGATTCGCGATCCTCGGGCGAGCTGACACGGGTCGGAGCCGTGCTCGGCACACCTCTCTATATGTCGCCCGAGCAGTGCCGCGGCGAATTCCTCGATACCCGCTCGGATATCTACAGCCTGGGCGTCATCGCCTATCAGATGCTCTCCGGAGCACCGCCATTCGAGGGAGATTTCAAGCATGTGATGGAGGCTCACAAGAGTGTTGAGCCGAGACCGCTGACAACGCGCGGCGTTCGTCGCAAGATGAGCGGCGTGATCGATGCTGCACTTAGCAAAGATCCCGAGAAGCGTCCGCAAACCGCAGAGGCGTTTGCGAGCGAGATGCGTGCCCGCAGCGAGGGCATTTGGGAGCTGCTTCGCCGTGCGATGGTCATCTACAGCGAGCACCTCACAAAATTCCTCGCGCTCTCGGCGCTCTTCTATATAGTCCCCGCGATACTGACGCTTGCGGTCGGGATCGTCGCGTTCTTACGCGTGAGCGGGACCATCTCAGAGCTTGCGGGACAACTAACGGTCGGAGTTTTGTACCTGCTGCTGACGCTGGCGAGCGCCTTCTTTGCGACGCTGAATGTCGGAGCGATCGTCTGGATCGTAACGCAATACCTGGCATTTCCGCTGAGGCCGGTGCGGCTCAGGCCAACATTGCGTGAGGTCGCACGCAACTGGAAAAGGGTCTCCGCCAGCGGTGCTATTGCGGCCTTCCTCCCCTTTGTTGCCGCTGTCATCGCTGCCATCGTCGTGTTTGTCGTAGTTGGCGGCATTGTGAAGTTGATCTCGATGGCGATCGGCGTCGGCCTCCAGGCTCCGCTCGTGGGAGCGTCGTTCGGCGGCATCGTTTTTGGGATTGGTTTTTTCCTTGCTTACGTTCTCTGTCTGCTCGTTACCCCCGTCGCGATGATGGAGCGGGTGCGTATCCGCGATGGCTTCCGCCGATCGCGGGCGCTGATAAAGCGTGCCTTCGTCACCGCGATGGCTGCATCGGCGATCATGTTCCTCATTCCGTCGGTGCTTGCCGGCTGCATGTCATTCTTCGTTCAGGTCACCGCCAAGGCTTACGATCCGCCAAAGAACGATCCGGCCACAGCCACGCAAAGCGAGGGACGAGATCCGGGCGTTCAGATCAGCACGGACACGAGCTCGGGCAACTTAAGTTGGGCACTCGGTCCCAAACACACTCTACTTACCCCTCAGCGGCCGATGGACATGCGCGAGAAGATAAAACACACTGTCCTCGAGTCTGCTATCCAGATCTTTTGGCTGCCGCTGCAGATCATCGTCTTATCCTTCAGTGGTATCATCGTGGCATTGCTCTATATCAAGACGCGACTCGCGGGCGGCGAATCGATGCACGATCTCATCGAACGCTTTGAGGACGACGGGCGTCCAAGAAAGAAATGGCAGGAGCGGGTCCGGCAGCGTCTGATCCAATCCGGCCGCATTCCGAGCAAATCGTAAGTTAATGCAGTTTTTCCGACGAATCTTCCTCCCCGGAATCGCTACAATTCTGGTCCTGACAGCCGCGGCTTTCGCCGACGACACCGTGCGCGATCTGAATGTCGGCGCGAACGCCACGGTCGAGATCATCAATCCCGTCGGGCGTGTACTCGCAAAGACCGAGGCCGCGACGGATACGGCTTCAAAGCTTACGGTAAGCTCGCCCGGCAGCTTCTCCGAGAATGAAATTAAGGTCTCGGGCGGCGGTGAAAAGCTAACCATAGAGGTCAGGCCACACGATGCCAAACAACGGATCGACCTCACCGTTACGCTTCCGGAACGCACTTCTCTCCGTGTCACGACCGATGCGGGCGGCGTCGAGGCGATGGGCAATTTCGCAGCAGTGTGGGCAAAGACCGACACCGGCACTGTTGCCGTGGACGTGCCCACCGACGCACTGGAATACCACTTCCTCTGGACCGAATCGCGGCCGCGCTACCTTGCTGATTTCGACATAGAAAAGGTCAAGGAAAAAGCCGGCGGCAAATTCGAGATCAAGGGCAGCTACGCCGCTCCTCGCCGCGCAGAAGCGCGACCTGTAGTGAGCGCGCCCGCTGAAAAAGAGGGAAGTTCGGACGACGAGACGGCCGCCAAGAATGATAAGAGGGCCACTAAGAAGAAGCGCTCCGACGACAACGATCAACTCTCCGTCTCGCTCGACCTCACGACCGCTCGCGGCATTATCCTGCTGAACGTCTCGCCCAACGAGGTCATGTCCGACCTTCGCGAGAGGCCTCTCACGAATGCCGCAAAGGCGATAGTGCGAAGCAGCGATAGTCTCCTGATGGAGGCGATCCGCAGGGCGTCACCTAAATATTTTGGCGACTACTCGCGCACGCTGCCGCCGCTCAAGACCGAGCCGCGATTCGCCCAGACAAAAGGGCAGCTTCAGGTCCCGATCGCTCCGGTAAAAACTGCAACGGTTCGCGTGACGGACCTCAGCAATCGCGCGATCGATGGTCTCAACGCCGGCGATTTTGACGTCACGGAGAATGGCCGATCCCGCGAGATCGTTTCGGTCCAAAAGTCGACGGCACCCGTCAACCTTGTGCTGCTGCTGGATGTTTCCGGCAGTGTAGAGAGCTACGTCAATTTTATCCGCCGAGCTGCTCGGAATTTTGTCGACACCGTCGATCCGCGCGACCGGGTCTCCATCGTGATCTTTAACGACGACGTGAAGGTCCTCTCCACCTTCACCACAAACAAGGGCGAGCTGTCCAAGAGCCTTGATACCTTTGACGCCGGCGGCGGCACGGCCTATTACGACGCGCTTGCTTACGTGATCAGCGATACGCTGCGGCCGCTCAAGGGCGAGCGCTCGGCTGTGGTGGTCCTTACCGACGGCGACGACAACCGCTCGTTCCTGCCGTTCGACTCGCTCGAGGGTTCGATCCAGGAGAGTGGTGCGCTGATCTATCCGCTCTACGTACCATCAGCGTTGATCGCCGCCGCGGTTCAGGATCCGAATGCCGACATCGATCCGGTGCGTAGAAAATACATGTCCCTCTCCGCCAAGGCCGAGGGTGAGGGCGACCGGCTCGCCCGCATATCCGGCGGAGTTTACTACCCGATCAGCCAGATCTCGCAGATCCAAAAGGCCTACGCCGACATCGCTGATCAAGTCCGCACGACCTATAGCGTCACCTACCGCTCGGACGCGACTGACACCGCCATTCCGCGGCTCAAGATACATGCAAAACGCGAAAACTCATTCGCCACCGTGACTTCAGTGGTCGCGGCGAGGTGAGACACCCGTTTTTGCATTGCCACTGGCTTCCGGAACAGCATATAATTTGGCGAACTAGACAGTATTCCGTGTCCAGAAGTATCAAGCCAATGACCCCACTCCGCCTCTCGTTCGCGAGCGTTTTTCTGCTAGCGGCATCTATTGCAGCGAATGCAGCAGGGACGTGGGTGGACAACCAGAGCGGCACATCGGTCCTTGGCCAAGGGAATTTCACTCAGGCTATCGCGGCGGTGGGCCCGACGGCGATGTTTCAGCCGAGCTCGGTAAAGTTCGACCCGGCCTCGAGCAAGCTCTTTGTCGCCGACTGCGCTAACAACCGCATTCTCCGCTTTGCTAACGCGCAGGCGATGGCGAATGGCGGCGCGGCCGAGGCGGCGTTTGGTCAGGGTGATCTGACGAGCTCTGCAGGTGGGTTTTCGCAATCAAAGCTTCGGTGTTCCGGTGAAATGGCCATCGATTCGAGCGGACATCTCTGGGTCACCGACATCGACAATGCTCGCGTCCTTCGCTGGGACAATGCGACTACGGCAGCAAGCGGTCAGCCGGCAAGTGCAGTTCTCGGCCAGCCGGACTTTGCTACCACGAATGCCGGCACGTCGCAGAACAAGATGAATCTTCCTGAGGGGCTATTCATCGATGCGAACGGCACGCTTTGGGTCGCAGACACTGGTAATAACCGTGTACTT
>JBJMGO010000194.1:0-2304 GCA_045807825.1 Pyrinomonadaceae bacterium
AGGGTGTAGTTCTCGTCTTTGTATCTATCCAGTGCCCGGTCGTGCGAGGCTACAACGAGCGGATCAATGAACTGGCGAAAACATATAAGGCGAAAGGCATCAACGTTATTGGGGTGGACGCTAACGCAACAGAGCCCGCGGCGGACGTTAAGGCGCATGCGGTGATGAATTGGGACTTCCCCATATTGCTCGACAAAGACGCCAAGATCGCCGACCTGGTTGGGGCAAACGTAACGCCTGAGGCTTTTTACATCGACTCCGATAACGTGCTGCTGTATCACGGCGCGATAGACAACGACCGTTCGGGTCGGAATGTAACGGAGCGATTCCTGCAGACGGCATTCGACTCCTCCATCACCGGTAAGAAAGTAGAGCGTACATCCGCAAACGCCTTTGGCTGCTCGATCAAAAGGGCGGGACAGTAGATGAGGTCGATCCTGAGGCCTCTACCGTGTGGGCTGCTGCTCACTCTTTTTTGTGGCGCCGCTTTCGCCCAGAAAAAGGTTACTGCGGATGCATCCCGGCCGACGGTAACGAAGATCGATACCGATGGCCTTAAGACGCTGCTCAAGACTGACGCGAAGCCGCGGCTAATTAATTTTTGGGCGACGTGGTGCGATCCTTGCCGGGAGGAATTTCCCGAGCTTGTAAAGATCGATGCGGAGTACAAGGGCAAGATCGATTTCCTCAGCGTCTCTCTGGATGACCTCGACGATATCGGCACCACCGTTCCGAAGTTCCTTGTCCAGATGAAGTCAACAATGCCGGCGTACCTGCTAAACACCACCGACGAAGATGCGGCGATAGCCGCCATCGCGAAGATATCCTCCGATTTTCAGGGGAGCTTGCCTTTTACCATCCTGCTCAAGCCGAACGGCGACCTTGCGTACTCGCATGGAGGAAAGATCAACCCGGCGGAACTTCGCACTGAGATCGCAAAACAGCTCGCGGCAAAGCAATAGATCACAAATTTAGGCTGAGTTGCTGCGGTCCTGTTTGATTCCATTCGCCTGAGAGCATAAACTCTGGTGTTTATTTCGGGACTCTAATTCTCGTTAATGAACGCCGTCACCCCTCAGATCGTCGAGCAGCACAATCTCACGCCAGGCGAGTACGACCGCATTTGCGAGATACTTGGGCGCGAGCCAAATCTTACAGAACTCGGTGTTTTTAGTGTTATGTGGTCCGAGCATTGCTCGTATAAATCATCGCGGGTTCATCTCAAGCGTCTGCCGACTAACGGCCCGCGCGTCATTGTGCCGCCTGGTGAGAATGCCGGTGTCGTAGACATCGGCGACGGCTGGTGTGTGGCTTTTAAGGTTGAATCGCACAATCATCCGAGTTTCATCGAACCCTTCCAGGGAGCCGCGACGGGTGTCGGCGGAATTCTGAGGGACGTTTTTACGATGGGCGCGAGGCCCGTAGCGGCGATGAACAGTCTCCGCTTTGGCCCGCTCGACGACCCGAAGCATAGGACGCGAAACCGGTCCATTCTAAAGGGCTGCGTCGCCGGAATTGGGCACTACGGGAATTGTTTTGGCGTGCCAACGATCGGCGGTGAGGTGATGTTTGATGAGTCGTACAGCCTGAATCCACTGGTGAATGCCTTCGCCCTTGGACTCGTGCGACAGGACCAGATCTTTTTTGGCAAAGCGAGCGGCGTCGGGAACCCGGTGCTGTATGTTGGTGCGAAAACTGGGCGCGACGGCATTCACGGTGCGACGATGGCGTCGGCCGAATTTGACGAACAGGCGCTGGAAAAGCGGCCGACGGTGCAGGTCGGCGATCCGTTCCTTGAAAAGCTGTTGCTTGAGGCGTGTCTCGAGGCCATGCGTTCGGGTGCGATCGAGGGAATCCAGGATATGGGTGCTGCGGGATTGACATCCTCGTCTGTCGAAATGGCCGCTCGTGCCGGCACAGGACTCGAGATCGACCTTACGAAGGTCCCGCAACGCGAGACGGGGATGACCGCATACGAGATGCTCCTGTCCGAGTCACAGGAGCGAATGCTGATCGTCGCCCGCAGAGGTCAGGAGAAGCAGGTCGTCGACATCTTTAACAAGTGGGAACTCGATGCCGTTGTGATCGGGCACGTCATCGAGGGCGATCGGCTGAGGATCTGGCACAACGGAGTTCTGGAGGCCGATCTTCCTGTGCTCGCTCTGACTGAAGAGGCCCCGAAGTATGAGCGGCCAATGTCTAAACCCGAGAGATGCGGAGACGCAGAGAAGGCGGGCGTGTCCACGTTGCGGCTGGCGAGTGTGCCGGCATCGGACGCTTTAAAGAAGCTGCTCGCGTCACCTA
>JBJMGO010000195.1:0-5686 GCA_045807825.1 Pyrinomonadaceae bacterium
CAGTCGCGGTTTCACGCACGGCTAAAGTCATGTCGCCGCTACGCGGCGGAATCACGCGTTTCTAGAAACGACATTCGAATCGGCATTTCATAGGCCAAACCAGCACGGCGGTTGCGGGCGGAGTTTTGTATTGCTTTTGCGTTACGTTTCTGCGTAAATTGGAGTTACCGTTCCCGACAATCAGTGTCTGGACCCACCCAGGGGTTTTGCAGTTTTAGCCCATATGCAAGAGTTCACTGATCAGATGCCCTCTGATATAGAGCGGTTTCCCATGGTCCCGATCAGGGACGTCGTTATATTCCCTTTTACAAAGGTCGCTTTTAAGATCGGCAGACCGTCCTCAGTGCGTGCACTCGAGCAGGCGATGACCGGCGAAAGGCAGATCTTCCTTGCGACGCAGCACGACGCGACAGTCGACGATCCGACACCGAACGAGATCTACGGCATCGGCACACTCGGCAGAATTCTGCAGGCACAGCGCCTCGAGAATGGCCAGATAAAGGTCGTCGTCGAAGGCCGGGAACGCGGACGCTCGATGCGCGTCGAGAAGGACGCCGACGGGATGTTCTACGCTCACGTTCGACGGGTCGTCTCGACCGACGAATCCGGCTACCGTACCGACGGTCTGCTGCAGCGGATACACTCGCTTGTCGAGCAGTTTTTGAGAGTTTCGCCTGATGCGTACGCTGACGCGCTGCATGCGAGTCTTCGCGGCGTATCGAGCGCGCAGATCGCGGACTCAATGTCCTCGCACCTCAAAATATCTGTTGAGGAAAAGCAAGCTCTTCTCGAGACCATCTCCGTCCAGGAGCGCCTTCAAAAACTCGTAGAGACGATCGAGAACGAGATCGAGAAACGCCAGCTTGACCGGAACATTCACTCGCGCACAAAAAAGCAAATGGACAAGCATCAGCGCGAGTATTACCTCAACGAGCAGATCAAGGCCATTCATAAGGAACTCGGCCGCAAGGACGAGAAGGCCGAGCTCGAGGAGCTAAAGAAAAAGATCGAAGCCGCCGGCATGACCGAGGAGGCCAAGGACAAGGCGCTAGTCGAATTTGCCCGTCTCGAGGCGATGCCGCCGATGTCCGCCGAGGGCACCGTCGCGCGCACATATATAGACTGGCTCATCAACGTGCCTTGGCAGGACCGCTCGGATGAGATCGAGGACCTCAGCGTCGCCGAGCAAACGCTGAACGAGGACCACTATGGCCTCGCGAAGATCAAGGAACGCATCCTCGAGTTCCTCGCCGTTCGCCAGCTTGTAAAAAATCCGAAGGGTACCATCCTCTGCTTTGCGGGAGCACCGGGCGTTGGTAAGACGAGTCTCGGAAAGTCGATCGCAAGAGCGACGGGACGCAAGTTCGTTCGTCTCGCTCTTGGCGGTGTTCATGACGAGGCCGAGATCCGAGGCCATCGCCGCACCTACATCGGCTCGATGCCGGGGCAGATCGTGCAACTAATGAAGCGTGCCGGGACGACGAATCCCGTTATGCTGCTCGACGAGGTCGATAAGCTTGGCAAGGATTTTCGCGGCGATCCGTCGTCGGCTCTGCTTGAGGTGCTCGATCCGGAGCAAAACTCGACATTTCGCGATCACTATCTTGACGTCGATTACGACCTCTCGAACGTATTCTTTATCGCCACGGCCAACGTGCTTCACACGATACCCCCGGCGTTGCACGACCGTCTTGAGATCCTAAACCTCTCCGGCTACACCGAGCGCGAAAAGTGCGAAATCGCAAAGCGGCATCTCATTCCGAAACAATGCGAGAACAGCGGCATAGCACCCGAGAGTGTAACTTTCACGGACGACGGGGTTCTTGAGATCATCCGCCACTACACGCGTGAGGCCGGCGTTCGCAATCTGGAACGCGAGATCGGCTCATGCCTTAGGAAAATCGCCCGCAAGTTTGTCGGTACTGACGAGAAGAGCGGCTTCCGCGTCGTGATCGACTCTGAAAAAGTGCAGGAGCTGCTCGGGACGATTCGCTTTCGCAAGCAGGACATCGCCCGCAAGAGCGAAGTTGGATTGGTGAATGGTCTTGCGTGGACCGAGGTCGGCGGCGATGTGCTGCAGGTCGAGGCAACGCTCGTAAAGGGCAAGGGTGAGGTTACGCTCACGGGCAAGCTTGGCGAGGTCATGCAGGAATCCGCGAAGGCGGCGCTAACGTGCGTTCGCACGCGTGCCGAGGAACTTGGCATCGATCCAACCGACTTTCGCGAAAAGGACCTTCACATCCACGTGCCTGAGGGAGCCATTCCAAAGGACGGACCTTCAGCCGGCATCACGATGGCTACCGCAATGGTCTCGGCCCTCACGAAAAAGCTCGTGCGACACGACGTTGCGATGACAGGCGAGATCACGCTTCGCGGCAAGGTGCTCCCGATCGGCGGCATTAAAGAAAAACTGCTTGCAGCCCACCGATTTGGCCTTAAAACGATCATTCTCTCCAAAGAGAATGAAAAGGACCTCGCCGACATTCCCGAGGAGGTGCGTGACGACCTGACGATCCACGCCGTCGATATGATCGACGAGGTGCTCAAATACGCGCTTGAGCCGGAGAATATTATTGACGCCGTGGCCACACCGCAGGTTTGGGCGGCGGAAACCACTGCTCCGGACGCGGATTTGACCCACGAAACAATATGAGCCGAGAATCAGA
Source organism: Pyrinomonadaceae bacterium (assembly GCA_045807825.1). Lineage (GTDB taxonomy): Bacteria > Acidobacteriota > Blastocatellia > Pyrinomonadales > Pyrinomonadaceae > OLB17. The sequence continues at coordinate 2,667 of JBJMGO010000195.1, forward strand.
ATCCGCCGACCTCATCCTAAAGCTCTACGACCTTCGCCGTGAGGAGAAGATGCGCGATGCGAGGAACTGGATGATCACGTTCTTTCCCGAATCGGCAGACGACGTGATGAAAACGATGATCGATCCCGAGACGAGCTCAAAATATCGAATGGTCACGACCTACTGGGACATGGCCGCGAGCTTCGTGCTCAGGGGTGCTATCGATGAGGCGATGTTTCTGGATTCTGCGGGCGAGGCGTGGGTGATCTTTGCAAAGGTTGAGCCGCATCTCGAGGAGGTTCGCAAACGCGTCTCGAATGACAATTACCTTCGCCACCTCGAGAGCCTCCTCATGCGACAGCCAAACGCGTCCGAGACCTGCGAAGTTCGTCGCGAAACCATGAAACGTTGGATGGCCGCGCGAGCGGACATGCTCTCAAAGTCTGCCTAGTAACAATGGTGTAGCCGCACCGATGCCCCATGCACGAGTGTATAGTCGGCGATGGTTTCGTCCGTCTTCGCATCCGTAATATGCAGCGTCATGGTCTTGCCTTTAACTTTTCCCTTAAACGTCACCGCCCGTCCCTGAGCATCGGCCCGGATCGGCCCGGGGCCATTCCGCATCCATGTGCCCTCTGCGGTGAAGCTTCCGTCACGTTTTACGCGTAGCTGCTTCGTGATCGTTCCGTTAGCGCAGTCAAAATCGAGCGACGCTCCCGCATCCGTAACGTCCATAACAACGCCGGCCGCCCCCCATTGACCTTTACTTACGGCTGTCGTCCGCTGAGCGCTGCAGGCGTATACGCCCGCGAAAATGAGGATCGCCGGAACGAGGAGTTTTCTGGTTAATGATGTTGTAGCTTTCATGGTGATAACCTCTGCCATTACTATAACGTTTGGCACCCGCAACATTGCATGAAGATCACGTCGGCAGACTTTGTAAAAAGCGCGTTCAATCGCTCACATTGGGTCGCTGACGGTCGACCGGAGGTGGCTTTCCTGGGGCGATCGAATGTGGGCAAATCATCGCTGATAAATTCTCTGCTGGCACGTAGAGCACTCGCGCGTACCTCAAACACGCCCGGGCGAACGCAAAGTATCAATTTCTTTCTGATCAACGACCGCTTTTACTTCGCCGATCTGCCGGGATACGGCTACGCCAAGGTTTCAAAGACAATGCGTCAGGATTGGGGCAAAATGGCCGAGGAGTATCTGGCAGATAGGGAAGAGCTCGTGCTTTGCATACAGCTCATCGATGCGCGACACGAGCCGACTAAGCTCGATCAGCAGCTCAATGAATGGCTGCTCCATCACCAGAAGCCGCACCTGGTGGTCGCGACGAAATCCGACAAGCTGTCGCGCACGGAGCTTCAAAAAACACTCAACGTCATAAAGCGAACATTCACCGATTCTGCCGTGGTCGCATACTCATCTCAGACTTCCATGGGAAGAGATGAATTGTGGTCGAGAATACTCGAGGCGGTCGATCGCGGGACGCTGAAAAATTTACAGCATAAAGGTTGATTTGGGGGTTGATTTTGAGCATCCAATGCTGTAATAATTGATTTTCCTCGGAAATTAGGATTTCTGGAATATAGCACCGTAGCTATCTACCGGCTTTACTACATTAAGATCCAAACGATTTTCTCCGCCTTTTCCCGTCCATAGTAAGTTGCGCTAACGCTGTGCGCGAGAAGATCAGTCGGACCGCTTTCCCGGATGTTTCAATAACAACTCCGATCTTTCATTCAGTTTGAACTGACATGGCTACCAAAACACAAACCCGCAGGCCCAGAGAGGGCCGTCCGGAAGAAGAAATTGAGGTCGCTGACCCGACCGCTGAAGAGCCCGCAAAGAATGGCGACGGTGACGGAGCCAAGCCGCAGCGGGCCAGAGATGACGCCGAGGTTCTGAACCTCGCGAGTCTCAAGGACCGCTCGATCAGCGAACTAACGAACATCGCAAAAGAGATGGGCATCGAGGGCGCCACGGGACTTCGCAAGCAGGAACTCATCTTTAAAGTTCTCGCCGCGCAGACTGAGAAGAGCGGGCTGATCTTTAGTGAAGGCGTCTTGGAGACGCTGCCCGATGGATTCGGCTTTTTGCGTGCACCTGAGTACAACTACCTTCCAGGTCCGGACGACATTTACGTCTCGCCGTCCCAGATACGAAAGTTTGACCTTCGCACCGGCGACACCGTGTCTGGCCAGATCCGGCCGCCTAAAGAAGGTGAACGTTACTTCGCTCTGATCAAGGTCGAGGCTATCAACTTTGAGGATCCAGGCCAGGCTCGAGAGAAAGTTTTCTTTGATAACCTGACGCCGCTTTACCCGGACGAGCAGCTCAAGATGGAGACCGGCACGCCGGACAATCTGCCAGCCCGCGTTATAGATCTGGTCACGCCTATCGGCAAAGGCCAGCGTGCACTCATCGTCGCTCCGCCTCGTACGGGTAAGACGATGCTTCTCCAGACGATCGCAAATTCGATCACTGAAAACCATCCCGAGGTCACGCTCATCGTTCTACTGATCGACGAGCGTCCGGAAGAAGTTACGGACATGCAGCGCAGCGTCCGTGGCGAGGTGATCTCGTCGACATTCGACGAGCCCCCGACGCGGCACGTTCAGGTGGCCGACATGGTCATCGAAAAGGCAAAACGCCTTGTCGAGCACAAACGCGACGTTGTCATTCTGCTCGACTCGATCACTCGTCTGGCACGTGCACACAACGCGGTTGTTCCTCCGTCGGGCAAGATCCTGTCGGGTGGTATCGACTCCAACGCTCTGCAGCGTCCGAAGCGTTTCTTTGGAGCCGCACGCAACATTGAGGAAGGCGGTTCGCTCACGATCATCGCAACCGCGCTCATCGACACCGGCTCGCGAATGGACGACGTGATCTTTGAGGAGTTTAAGGGAACGGGTAACTCCGAGATCCACCTTGACCGCAAGCTCTCGGACAAGCGCCTCTTCCCGGCGATCGACCTGCAAAGGTCCGGTACTCGCAAAGAGGAGCTGCTCATCAGCAAAGAGGACCTCAACCGC
>JBJMGO010000196.1:0-4220 GCA_045807825.1 Pyrinomonadaceae bacterium
ATCATCTACGTCCCGGTCTACGGCTATGTCGCCTCAAAACTGTCACGGCAGCAATTCCTCACGGCGGTGATCCTGTTCTTTATCGGGTGCATTCAATTGTTCTGTCTAAGCAGTTGGATCGGCGTGCCGTATCTCGGGTTCATCTTTTATGTCTGGGTCGGGATCTTTAGCCTAACGACGATCGCTCAATTCTGGTCATTCGCAAACGAGGCCTATGCAAAGCCGGAGGGCGACCGCCTCTTCCCTCTGATCGCCGTCGGCTCCGCCGCGGGAGCTCCTGTCGGGGCGGCGCTCGCCGCGAGCATGTTCGGGTTTCGTATAGACCCATACACGATGATGGAGATCGCCGCGGGGATACTCCTCGTCCACCTCGGTCTGTACCGGATCGCGAGTCGACGCGTGGCTAAAGGGTCAGACAAGGCGGAAGACAAGCCCATCAAGTCGAAGAACGGATTTGCTCTCGTATTCCAGAGCCGCTATTTGAGGCTCATCGCCCTTTTGCTGGTGCTCCTGAACATCGTCAACACACTGGGCGAGTATATTCTTGGCAGCTCGCTAATAACAACAGCTAACGGTCTGGTGGTGTCCGATCCAAGCTTCGATAAGGAGGCGTATATCGGGGCTTTTTATGGCAATTATTTCTTCTGGACAAATGTCGCCGCCGTCGTGCTGCAGGCGTTTGTCGTCTCGAGGCTTGTAAAGAAATTCGGCATGTCGGGTGTTCTGCTGGCGTTGCCGCTGGTCGCGCTGGTCGTCTACGGCGGGGCGTCCTTTGGTGCGGGCCTGCCGATGTTGCTCTACATGAAGATCGCCGAGAATAGCACTGACTACTCGATCATGAACACGGCGAAACAAATGCTGTGGCTGCCTACAAAACGCGAGGAGAAATACAAGGCGAAACAGGCGATCGACACATTCTTTGTACGCATGGGCGATATGATCGCCGCAGGAATGGTCTTTGTCGGAACTACCGTTCTATCAGCGGGAACGGCAGGCTTCGCTATGGCGAACGTAGGATTCGTGCTGCTCGCGATCGGAGTGGCTATCTTGCTCCTACGTGAATATCGTCGCCTGACGGGAATGCCCGCCTCAGAGCCTGTCCCCTCAACCGAATGATAAGGGTCGTCAAATTATGACAAGGACGACGCGCAACATTCTCATTGGCCTTGCCCTGGGCATTCTTACCGGTCTTTTTCTAGGCGAGTATGCGCAATATCTGAGGTTCGTTTCCGACGCTTACATTAGGCTCCTTCAGATGACAGTGCTGCCGTACCTGATCGTCTCGCTGATCGGAGGGTTCGGCAATCTGGATGGCCAAAAGGCCCGGGAGCTTTTCCTTAAGGTCGGATTGCTGACGCTCGTGTTATGGGCAATTACGCTCGGGCTGGTATTCGCGATGCCGGTATCGTTTCCGACGGGAGTGTCAGCGTCGTTCTTTAGCAGCACGCTGGTCGAGGTGATCCCAAGTCTCGATTTTATCTCGCTCTACATCCCAACCAACGCCTTTGAGTCTCTCGCGAACAATGTAGTGCCGGCCGTCGTCCTCTTCAGCTCTGTCGTCGGTATCGCCCTTATGGGTGTCGAAAAAAAGCAGCCGGTCTTGTCTCTTCTCTCTGTGATCGAGAATACCCTCAACCGTGCCAACAAGTTTGCGATAAGGCTGACACCTCTGGGGCTTTTCGCGATCGCGGCCACGACGGTCGGCACGATGGATGTAGAACAACTGATCCGCATCCGCGTCTTTTTGATCTCGTACGGCGCCATGTCGCTGCTACTCACACTATGGATCCTTCCCGGGCTCGTCGCTTGCCTCACCCCGATCCCGGCGAGACGCGTCATTCAGGCTACGAGGGACGCGTTAATTACCGCTTTCATTACCGGTGAATTGTTTGTCGTCCTTGCGATCCTCGTGGACAAGTCAAAAGAACTGCTCGAGGAGTACGGTCTGCCTGAGCCGGAGGACGGCGCTCCGGCGGACATCATAATTCCCGCTTTTTACAACTTCCCTCACGCGGCGAAGGTCCTCTCTCTAAGCTTTGTGCTATTTGCCGCGTGGTATTCGGACACGGCGATCTCGTACCTAAACAGTGCCAAGCTATCGTTTGCCGGCATCGCAACGCTCTTTGGGAGCCTGAACTTTGCGATCCCTTATCTTTTGGACCTCGTCAGGGTCCCGTCCGATACCTTCGAGCTGTTTCTCGCGACAGGCGTGATCAATTCGCGCTTTGGCACGCTTGCGGCGGCGATGCATATGGTAGTGCTCGCACTTGCCGGGAGCTATGCAATGATGGGCGGTCTAAGATTCTCAGCCTTGCGGATCCTGCGCTATTGCGTGATAACTGTCATCGCGACGGTCCTTACTCTCGCCGGCACTAAGGTTTTGATCCAATGGACCGGGCAAGACAGCACCTATGACAAAGACAGGTTGGCAATGACCATGTCCCTCAGATTTAAGCCGACCGTCGCCGCGACCATCCTAACAACGATCCCGGAACCGTCACCGTCACCAACTGGAGGGAGTGGCAAAGTGATGGACGGCATAACCCAGCGCGGAATGATACGTGTCGGTTACGTCGTAGGGACACTCCCGTATAGCTTTATCAACGGCAACGGTGAGCTGGTCGGCTTCGATGTCGAAATGGCGTACCGACTGGCGGAAGAGTTGGGCGTTGGCGTGGATTTCATTCCCGTTACCCAAGCGCAGATCCCAGATTGTCTCAAAGCGGATATCTGCGACGTTGTGATGGGGGGAGTGCCCTTGACGACGAAGCGATCCGGAGCGATGGCATTCTCGGATCCGTATCTCGACGAAACGTTAGCGTTCATCGTTCCCGACAACCGCAGGGCCGATTTCTCTGACGCCGAGTGGGTACTGTCGCAAAAGGGAATACGCGTCGGCGTTCCCGCACTTCCTTACATGGTCCAAACGGTCCAGAGAGAGTTTCCCGATCTGATCATCGTAGAGATCCCATTCGATGCTCAACACATAGGAGATTATTTTGAAGGACGAGGTGAACAGCTTGACGCTTTGGCATATACGGCCGAGAGAGGCTCTTTCAAGACCTTGATCTATCCTGCGTTTTCTGTCGCCGTCCCACAACCTGTGATCGTAAAGTTCCCGATCGCGTATCCCGTCGGCGGGAATGACCAGGAGTTCGCGGCCTTTATGAGCCACTGGATAGACCTAAAGAAAAAGGACAACACGATCCATACCCTCTACGATCACTGGATCCTCGGCAAGAATGCACATCAGGCGGTCAAGCACTGGTCAATTATGCGGAATGTTCTTCACTGGGTTGATTGATCATACACGGCGTTGGAACTGTCACTTTTGACAGTATCCCCGACTGACGCGAGCGATTATCCTCCAGCTCTGGTCTAGCGGCGCCAAATCCTTTCGCCGGCACGAATGAATAGAGGACCCAAAACGTCGGAGGGAGCCGCCAACTAAAGCCATGTATTCGATCATTTCACCCGCATATCATATTCATCCTACGTTTGCCCGTCCTTGGACCATGCAGAAGTTCCTAAACTTGTGGCTGAGCCTCACGGTTATCGTATTTGTCATCGTCGTGCAGGTGAAAGCGGGAATGCCGGTCCATCCGGCCCAGCCGGACGACCGCAAGCATGTTTCTCTGCCAACACCACGCTCGCACTATGAGACGTTCAAGCGCGGTACAACGGGCCTGCCACTGTTGATCGAACTGATGAAAGACTTCGAGCCCGAGGCGCAGAAAGTGCTTATTAGATTCGCACTAGCCGCGGGCATTGAGACCACCGACATCAACTCCCCCACCGCGATGGCGGACCTAAAGCAGCTCCAGAGTATGGCGGAAGCCGCAGGACTGCCCAGGCAGCCTCCACCCATGTTGAGGGCTCAAGCAATTGCGTTACTCAAGAAGACGGACTGGGCGGCGCACCGTCCCATCATCATTGAGTTCCTCGTGCATCAGTCCGGCGTCATGGACATGGTGCCGGAAAAATGGGGAGCGCTCTGGGTGCCGATCATTCATGACGCAATGCTCTATTTTCTCGACAAGCTTTCCGACGACCGTCTCCTGGACAAAGTCGTCGGATTGGCGATGCTCCCGCCGGATACTCCAGCGGGTGAGTATCTTCTGGAGTTCACCTCCAAAGTTCCGAGCTTACAAAAGACGGGACAGATCCTGGCACGAAATCCGGATCTGAGTCCCGAATATCGCCGGGCGCTGCAGGGCCTG